>CAXTRI010000001.1:15331-183994 GCA_964246735.1 uncultured Flavobacteriales bacterium | reverse complement strand
GTTTCCAATTGCTAATCTTTTTAGTATTAGTACTACTCCTGAAATTTTAAGGTTACATCTTTTCTGGCAATTCTATTCCTAATAGAGTCAGAGATTTTTTTAAAATTTTTCCACATTCTAAAGAAATAAAAAGACGAAAAACAAAATCATACTTCTTTTTAATAAGTAAAATACAAACATTTTGATAAAAATCATTAAAAATTTTAGACAAATTATAAGCGTAATTCGCAATTATAGATGGAATAAGGCTTTTCTTAGCTAATAGGAGAACTTCTGTATATTGCTCCATTATTTTTAGCAAATACTTTTCATATTCTCCTATAATAGAAGATCTGTAATATCTTATATTACTATTACTCCAATACATTTTATTAAATGTTTTTTTATATAATGAGCTAATTCGCGTATTAGTATATTGAATGTATGACCCCGTGTTACCATTAAAATCTATTGAAGATTTAGTATTATAGACTATACGTTTTTTAGTCTCTATTTTAAGTAAATGGTATTTAACTGCACCATGACTTATGGTATTTTCCATTTGATTTGTTAAAAATTGTGCTAATAGATGGATTTCGTCTATTAAATTATCTGCATCTATAATAATTCCTTCTCTCGATTTCATCCTACCTGATAATAATCGAACCATTCCATATGAAAAATGGAAAAGTCTATCAGACCAAGCATATCCCAAACGCTTAAGAATAAGAAAAAGAACTTTAAAATGATACTCTTGCTCCTCTCCAACAATATAAATCAACGATTTTATTGAATATAGTTCGAAACGTTCAACTGCAGTCCCTAAATCTTGAGTTATATAGACAGAAGTTCCATCAGAACGTAATAATAACTTTTCGTCTAAACCTTCAGTAGTAAAATCGATCCAAATTGATCCATCAGCTTTTTTATAGAAAACGCCTTTTTTAAGACCTTCTTCAATGATATTTTTACCTAGCAAATAGGTTTTGCTTTCATACTGATTTTCATCAAAAGATATTCCCACTTTACTATAAGTTTGTTCAATGCCTTCATAAGCCCAAGAGATTATCTCTCTCCAATGAAATAATGTTTTTTCATCTCCTTCTTCCCATAAAAGCAATATTTTTCTAACTTCCTGCATAATAGGCGCTTGTTTTTCTGCGAATTCTTTTTCATAACCTTTCGCACACAAGTCTTCTATTTCCTTTTTACAGGACATTTCAAACGCTATATAATACTTACCAACCAAGTGGTCTCCTTTAAACTTAAACCTGCTTTCTCCACAAGAAAATTTTTTCCAACCCAAAATAGATTTGCAAATATGAATTCCTCTATCATTTATAATTTGTATTTTTATTACATTATAACCAAAAGCCTTAAATATTTCAGATATCGAATGACCTAAAAGATGATTACGAAGATGTCCTAAATGTAAAGGTTTGTTAGTATTAGGAGAGGAATATTCGACCATTAAAGAAGCGTCTTCTGAAGATTTTAAGACCATTTTTTTTTTAGATATCTTCTTTAAAAGTTCATAATAATATTCTTCTGAACACTCGAAATTCAAAAAACCTTTTAGTAAATGAAAGGAATGAACGATAATAAGGTGCTTTATCACATACTCTCCTATTTCTTTTCCTATTTGTTCAAGTGGCTTTTTAATAATCTCCCCTAATGGAAAAAGCACCAATGTTATATATCCACGAAAAACTTTTCGTGTAACTTGTATGTCAAGATCTGAAGTTAAATTATGGCGATATATAGAATCAATCGCCCTCATTACAATAAGTCTAAAGAATGCTAACGTAGTTTTCATTTATTTTTTATCAAGAAGAATATCTCTATCAATAATATCTTTCAATAATTTGATTTTATTTACTGAATCAGTATATTTTTTTCGCTCAAAATTTACCAGTTTTTGTGGAGCACTTATAATATAATTATTTTTATCAAGTTTGTTTATAATAATTGTTAGAAACACAGAATAATATTCAATATGTTTTTGTATATTTTTTCTTTCTTCAGTATCTTTTTTTTTATCTGATGAAAATAAAATAAAATACTCTTGGTCTTCTATTAAGAAGCTTAAATGTGAAATTTCTGGCTTTTTAATTAAAAAATGAAAATGTGAAATATTTGCTAGTTTAAACGCAACTGCATAAAATCTTTTATTATTGATTACCAAAGAATAAATAAGAATAGGGTTTTTTAATGAAATTCCATTAATTTTTCTTACATTCCTAATGTAAGTTACAAGTTTTTCTGCGAATTTGAACTCTTCAATAATTTGTTTATAACAAATATTTCTTAGATGAGGCCAAGGACTGATAATAAGAGATTTAGAGCGTTTTCTAATTATATGCCAAATTTTTTCTGTTATATATGGAATATAAGGATGTAATAATTTAAGAATATCTTCAAAAAAAAGTAAGGTTTTAAAAAAAACAAATTGCGATATAACTGTATTTGTAATAGGCTTAATAATTTCGATAAACCATGAACAAAAATCATGCCAAAAAAGCTTATAAATATTATTTAATGCTCCAGAAATACTGAAACTTTTTAAATTATGCTCAATATAATTGATTTTTTTTGAAAGAAGTACTTCAAACCATTCTATGGCTAGATGTGAATAATAAGGTGTTTCAATAGAATTATCTTGTTTTAATAAATGTAAAAAACGAAAGGCGTTCCATAATTTGTTGGAGAAATTTTTTCCGTGAATAAGTATTTCCTCATTGAAGGACAAATCATTCCCTGATTGATAAATTAACAATAATCCCATTCTAATTCCATCACTGCCATACTTTTTCATTAGTTTTATAGGGTCTGGATAGTTTCCTATTGATTTAGACATTTTTCTTCCTTTAGAATCTCTAACAATTCCCGTAAAAAAAACATTATCAAAAGGTTTTTTTTTTAAGAAAGCATACCCAGCCATAATCATACGAGCAACCCAAAAAAACAATATATCTGGACCCGTTATCAGGTCTTTTGTTGGATAATAATATTGAATAATAGGATTCTTTGGAAGGCAAATGCCGCCAAAGACAGAAATCGGCCAAATCCATGAAGAAAACCAAGTATCAAGAACATCTTCATCTTGAATCAGATTTTCTACACTTACTGTTTTATTTCTTACTAATTCAATTGCCTCTTTTTTTGTTCCAGATACGACATAGTCTTTTATATTAGTTCCATAATAATATACTGGAATTTTATGTCCCCACCATAATTGCCTCGAAATATTCCAATCTTGAATATTATTCATCCAATAAATAAAGATGTTCTTGAAGGGTTTGGGGTAAAAACATATATCTCCTAATGCTACAGCCGTTAGAGCTGGTTTAGCTAAATCTTTTATTTTCAAGTACCATTGGACTGAACGACGATTCTCTATAAGAGATTGAGTTCTTTCAGATATTGCTACTTTATGAAAATAGGTCTCTATCTTTACCAAAAGTCCTATTTTATGAAGCTCATCAACAATTTCTTTTCGTACCTTAAAACGATCTTTTCTTATGTAATGATAACCATTTTTATTAATAGTACCATCTTCATTAAGTAGATCTATAAATTCCAGTAAATGGATACTAGCTAAAATAGAATCATTTACGTCATGCGACGGTGTAATTTTAAGTGCGCCTGTCGCAAAGCTCTTGTCTACATAATTATCTTCAATAATTGGTACTATCCTATCGACAATAGGAATAATAGCCTGTTTACCTATTAAAATCGTATATCTACTGTCTGTTGGATGAATGCAAATTCCTGTATCTCCTAAAATAGTTTCAGGACGAGTTGAAGTAATTACGACAATACCTTCTTCTAGTCCAAGAAGAGGATATTGAATATAAAAAAGGGAACCTTTTTGTTCTTGGTAAATTACCTCTTCGTTGGAAATGGTAGTTTTTGCATTTGCATCCCAATTAACCATGCGATAATCTCTATAGATGAGACCACGTTTATACATCTCAACAAAACAATGGGTGACAGAATGGTCACGTTCTTTATCCATTGTAAATGAGGTTCTTTTCCAATCACACGAACACCCTAATTTTTGAAGTTGATTCAATATAATAAACTCTTGTTTATAAGACCATTCCCATGATCGTTCTAAAAAATAATCTCTACCTAAATTAGGTTTAGTTTTATTTTCTTTATATAGCTGTGAAATTACTTTGATCTCTGTCGCAATAGAAGCGTGATCCGTTCCTGGAAGCCAACAAACATTATATCCCTTCATACGTGTCCGTCGGACTAATACATCTTGAATTGTATTATTAAGAAAATGTCCTATATGAAGAATTCCTGTAACATTGGGAGGTGGAATAACTATAGTATAAGATGGGTTTTCATTGGGAATAGAATAGAAGGATCCTTTTTTTATCCAGTAGTGATATATTTTTTCTTCTTCAAGTTGGTGATTATATAGAGAATATTGTGCAAGCGGATATTGTTTTTGTTGATTATATTTTGCCATTACGATCGTAACTTTTATAATATGATTACTGTAATAGAACTACCAGCCTGCTAATTTATCCAGTCATTCTTATGAAATATGAAAATTTTATACTACAAGTTCTATTATAGCAGTTTTTGCGCCATCGCCTAAGCGAGATCCTATTTTTATAATCCTTGTATATCCCCCATACCTTTCAATAATTTTAGGGCTAATCTTCTGAAATAAGTAAAAAGTAGCAATCTTATTTTTAAGATAGGAAAATACTATTCTCCGAGAATGCAGATCATTATTTTTACTTCTTGTAAAGAGTGGCTCTATGAAATTACGAATTTCCTTTGCTTTTGACAATGTCGTATGAATACGATGACTATTATTTGTAATCAGAGAGCAAGCCATATTAGATATCATATTTTTTCTATGTCCTACTTTTCTTCCAAGATGATTTATTTTTTTTTTATGTCTCATTATGTAGTATTTTTTTTACTTATTGTTTTTTTTTTGTAAATGTCTAACCCAAAGTAAATGCTTTGGGAAGTTAAAAACGCATTAAGTCCGACCATACTTTTTATACAAAATTGCTTTACTTTTTTAAGTTCATTTTCTTGTTTACTAACTAATTTACCTAAAGTTATCGTTTTATATGATTTCAAATAATTTTTTGCCATTACAGAAAGATATAAATCAGATAGGTAAGACCCTAAAATATGTAAGTTCGGGTCATAATAGAATTCATTATTATTTTTTTCATCTACATCGAAAGACATAAATCGCGCATTTTTAAATATTTTCAAATGCTTTATTAAAATAAATGCAGCCTTTGAAAGTGCATCTTTCGGATGGATAGACCCATCAGTTTTAATTTCTATTATTAACTTTTCATAATAACTTCTCTGTTCTAAACGATAATTTTCGATTTTGTACTGAACGTTTTTTATAGGAGTGTAAATAGCATCTATAGCTATCGTGCCTATCGGGACGATATCTTTGTTTTCTTCAGCAGGCTTATATCCTTTCCCACGTTCAATTACAAAAGTAATATTAAAAGGCGTTGATTTATCTTTATTGCAAATAACTAAGTTTGGATTCAATATTTGAAATCCAGAAAGAAAACTTCCAAAGTCTCCTGCAATAATCTTCTCTTTCCCTTTTATTGACACATTTACTACTTCATTTTGAATGTCTTCAATTTGTTTTTTAAATCGTATTTTTTTACAATTTAGGACAATTTCTGTAACATCTTCTACCACTCCTTTTATTGTAGTAAATTCATGCTCTACTCCTTCTATTTTAATTGAAGTGATGGCAAAACCGTCTAAAGCAGAAAGGAGGACACGTCTTAAAGAATTACCTAGAGTAATTCCAATGCCAGGTTCTAAAGGACGTATTTCAAAAATACCTTCATAATCTGTAGCACTTTTTATTAGAACTTTGTCCGGTTGGATAACATTAAAAACTGACATTTTCTTTTATTTTGAATACCATTCAACTATCAACTGGACATTAATATTTTCAGGAATATGATCTCGCTTTGGGATATGTTGGAAACATCCGATCATTTTCTCTTTATTCCACGATAGCCAACTTACTATTACTAGAGGGTCTTTAATAGAACTTAAAGCCTGCTTTATTGCCGGCTGACTCTTAGAGTTTTCAGCAAGTTCTATGATATCTCCAGGTTTTAGAAAGTAAGAAGGGATACTAACTTTCTGAGCGTTTACTTTTATATGTCCGTGAGATACTAATTGTCTAGCTGCCGCTCGAGAAGTAGAAAGACCTAGTCTATATATTACATTATCAAGACGTCTTTCTAATAACTGGAGAAATATGTCCCCAGTATTTCCTTTTATACTAGAAGCTCTTTTAAAAAGCTTTATGCACTGACGTTCTAATATTCCATAAATATATCTTAATTTCTGTTTTTCAAACAGCTGGCTAATAAAGTCATTTTTTTTAAATCTTTTTCTCTTTCCCTTAGACATCCTTTTATGCTGCTTTTTATGAGTGATTTTTTTTTCTCCAAAAATAGGTTCATTAAATCGACGAGCAATTTTTGTTTTTGGTCCTATATATCTTGCCATAATTATGATCTTCTTTTTTTAGATGGACGACAGCCATTATGAGGAAATGGTGTACTATCTGTAATATTTATTACAGATATAAATTTATTTAGAGCCCGAATAGCTGATTCTCTTCCTAACCCAGGACCAGAGACAATTACATAAACTTTTCTAAGACCAGAATTAAACCCTTTTTCTGCTACAGATTCGGCGGCGCGCTGAGCCGCGAAAGGTGTATTTTTTTTGGACCCTTTAAAACCCATTTGCCCAGAAGAACAAGAAGATATTACATCCCCTTTTTTATTAGTTAATGTAATAATTACATTATTAAAAGTAGATCCTATATAAGCATTACCTATAGTATCTATTTCTACTTTTGATTTTTTTACAGTTGTTTTTGCCATGGTTTAGATATTTTATTTACAGTTACAGCCTCTTACTTATTTTGTAGCTTTTTTCTTATTAGGAACTGTTTTTCTCTTTCCTTTTCTTGTTCTTGCGTTATTTTTAGTTTTCTGACCTCTCACAGGTAATCCGATTCGATGGCGAATTCCTCTATAGCAGCCAATATCCATCAGACGTTTTATATTTAGCTGATATTCTGATCGTAACTCCCCCTCAGTTTTTACATTATCTAATACTGATTTACGAATGCGATTAATTTCCTGATCGTTCCATTCATTTACTTTTTTATTTTCATTTACCTCTGCATTAGATAGTATTTTTTTTGCTGTACTTTTTCCAATACCAAAAATATAAGTTAAACCTATCAGACCTCTTTTATTGTTAGGTAAGTCTATTCCTGAAATTCTTGTCATATTGTTAAGCTTGTCTTTGTTTTAATCTAGGATTTTTCTTATTTATAACAAATAAACGACCTTTTCTTTTAACAATTTTCGAATTTAATCCTCTTTTTTTTAATGATGTTCTAATTTTCATTTTTATATCGATAAACAATTCTACCTTGAGTCAGATCGTATGGTGAAATTTCCGTCCGTACTTTGTCGCCCGGTAATATTTTAATGTAATTCTTCCTAATTTTTCCGGAAATATGAGCTTTAATTACATGCCCATTTTCTAATCTAGCTCGAAAACTAGCATTCGGTAATGCCTCAATTATTACAGCATCTTTTTCTATTATTTTTTTTTTCATCATTATTATATAACTTGTCAATAATTAAAAGCGAAGTTCCTCCATAAAAGAAATAGCCCCTTTAAAACTTATTATAGATAAATTTTACAAAGATAAAGATACGACGCTTCATATCTTTTTAAATCATATACCATTTTCTTCTTATAAAGAGGCTATTTATCTATAAAACAATTATACCAAATACAAATACCATAAACATCTTCAAATTTTTATTAATTAACCTATATCACTATCACCAGGTAAACAGGAGATTGAGGGAAACATATTTTATAGTACTTTGAATGTAAGTTCCAATTTATTTACAATTTATTTTTATAAAATATAAATTACCTCACCTCCTGCACTTTTTATAGCTTCAAAAGAAGATTTACTAAATTTATGAGCAAAAATCTTTTGGGGCTCGGTAAAATAACAATGGCCAATGATTTTAATAAAATTAAACTTTGTTATATTAATTGCTTGTTTAAGAATTTCTGGCGTTAAATCTATTTTAGTTTTTTTCGTAAACCCAAATTTAGGAAGTCGTCGTTGAAGAGGTAATTGTCCTCCTTCAAACCCTAATTTTTCTGAAAATCCTGACCTAGACTTCGCCCCTTTATGACCTCTTGTTGAGGTTCCCCCTTTACCTGACCCTTGCCCACGCCCGATTCTTTTTCTTTTTTTCATAGATCCAAGAGGCATTTTTATTCTATTTTTATTAAATGTTCTACTTTTTTTATCATTCCAATTATCTGAGGGGTTGATAGATGTTCTACTTGATGATTGATTTTTTTCAAACCTAAAGCTATAAACGTTAGCTTTAGTTGAAGAGGACATTTTATAGTACTTTTAATTTGTGTAATCTTTATTTTAAATTTTAGCATCTTCTAACTTTTAAAGAGTTTTTGTAAAGATAAGCCTCTTTCTTTTGAGATAGTTTTTATATCTCGCATTTTTGCTAATGCTTTAAATGTGGCTTTTATTATATTATGAGAATTAGAAGCTCCTTTACACTTAGAAAGAATATTTCTTAATCCAGCTACTTCTAAAACAGATCTAACAGTACCCCCTGCAATTATGCCAGTTCCATCAGACGCAGGTCTAATAAATACACGTGCTCCAGAATAACAGGCCTCGTATTCATGTGGAATACTTTTTTTATTGATTGTTTGAAAGAAAGGTAGTTTCAAAAGATTTTTAAGAGCATTTTCTTCTGCCTTAGATACTGATTCAGAAATCTCTTTTGATTTTCCTACGCCATACCCAATAACTCCATCTTGATTTCCTATTACGACCAATGTTCGATAACTAAAATCTCGTCCTCCCTTCGTAACTTTTACGACACGGTTTATTGATATAATTTTTGAAATCTTTTTATCGTTATCTGTAAAATTAACTTTTTTTTCAACCATTTCAAAAAATTAATCCAATTTCTCTCGCGGCTTCAGCGAGAGCTTTTATACGGCCATGATATAAATATCCATTCCTATCAAAAACAACTTTCTTAATTCCCATGTCTAAAATATGTTTCCCTATTTGTTTTCCTATAAAAGCAGCTTTCGAACATTTAGTTCCTTGTATTTTTTTACCAAGTGTCGTGACTGTAGTTAATGTTTCTCCCTTTATATCGTTAATGACCTGTGCACTTATTTCTCTATTACTTCTAAATACAGATAAACGAGGTCTCTTTGCAGTTCCATAAATTCTTTTACTAACGTATTTCATTCTTTGTCTTCTTTTTTTCTTTTCATTCATCTTAATTAAGCAGATTTACCAACTTTTTTTCTTACTTCTTCTCCTAAATAACGAATTCCTTTTCCTTGATAAAGGTCAGGTTTTTTAAAGGAACGAATTTTAGCAGCTACAATTCCAAGGAGCTGTTTATTATGAGATTTAAGTATTATTATTGGATTTTTACCTTTTTCTGACTTAGTTTCCATTTTTATTTCCGTCGGGGTTTCCATTATTATATTATGTGAGAATCCTAAAGTAATCTCTAATCGTTGTCCTTGAATAACGACCCTGTAACCTACTCCTACTACTTCAAGTTCTTTAGTAAATCCTTGTGTTACTCCAATAAACATATTCTGAATCAATGATCGATAAAGCCCATGTAAAGAACGATCTTCTTTACTAATAGTAAATATTTTTAATTTTATTTCTTGGTTATTCTTCTTTACTTCTAATTGTAGACGTGAAGAAATTCTTTGACTCAGCTCTCCTAAAGGACCAGAGACTATAATAGTATGATTTTTGATTACTAAAGTGACCCCAATAGGAATCAATATAGGTATTTTTCCTATTCTTGATATTTTAATATACATGGCAAACTATTTCGCCTCCAATATTCTTTTTTCTGGCGGTTTTTTCTGTCATTATTCCTTTTGAAGTTGATATAATTGCGATCCCTAGTCCATTCAAAATACGCGGTAATTTATTACAAGAGCTATATTTTCTTAACCCTGGTCTACTAATACGTTTAATAGATCTTATTACTGGTGAATGTGTAAGACTATCATATTTTAAAGCAATTTTTATTTGTGGATAATCAGAATCTTCAAATTTATAATATGAAATAAATCCTTGAAAAAATAAGATTTTAGTAATCTCTTTTTTAAATTTTGAAGAAGGAATTTTCACTACACGATGTCCTGCACTTAATGCATTTCTTATTCGCGTTAAAAAATCAGCTATAGTATCAGTATACATATGTCTACCAACTAGATTTTTTTATACCTGGAATAAACCCAAAGGCAACAAGATTTCTAAAAGCAATACGAGAAACACCAAACTTCCGCATATATCCTCTAGAACGTCCTGTTAGTTTACATCTATTTCGTAATCTAACAGTACAGGAATTTTTAGGTAGTCTTTGTAAGGCATCATAATTTCTGTCTTTTTTTAGTTCGTTACGCTTTTTCTCGTATTGCTTACACAAATTTTTACGTTTAATTTCTCGTGCTTTTATAGATTCTTTAGCCATTTTTAAAAGGTAATCCAAGATGTTTCAATAAACTAAATGCCTCTTTATTGGTTTTAACTGATGTTACAAAAGTAATATCCATCCCCGAAATTTTTTTAACTTTTTCAATAGATATCTCTGGAAAAATTATTTGTTCCGAAATTCCCATAGTATAATTTCCATTTCCATCAAAACCTTTATTACTAATTCCATTAAAATCACGTAATCGTGGAAGTGATATCGTAATAAGACGATCTAAAAACTCAAACATTTTATCTCTTCTTAAAGTTACTTTAATCCCAATAGGAAGTCCTTTACGCAATTTAAATCCATCTTCATCTTTCTTTGAAAAGCAAGGGATAGCTCTTTGTCCAACTATTGAGCTGATTTCTTCAATAGTATAATCTATCATTTTTTTATCTTCAAAAATATCTCCAATACCTTTGCTTAAAACAATTTTTTGTAGTTTTGGTATTTGCATAGGAGAAGAATATTTATTTTCTTCTATAAAAACTTTAGTTTTTTCTTTATACAATATTTTTATCCTTGGAATATAAGTCATTTTTAATTATTTTTTAGTTCTGTCCCTGAATTTTTTGCTATCCTTTGTTTTATTCCATTTTTAAATTTAAATCCTATCCTTGATGGTTTTCCATTTATAGGATCTATAAGTGCTATCTTACAAAGATAAAAAGAAGATTTTTTTCCAATTTCACCAATACCTTTTACTATTGCTTTCTTATATTTCGGCAGAATCCTAATTACCTTTCCTTTTACTCCTTTATATTGTCCACTTAAAACAATTATTTTATCTCCTACTTTAATTTTTATCATTTAAAGAACTTCAGATGCTAATGAAATAATTTTCATATACTGCCTCTCTCTTAATTCTCTTGGCACTGGTCCAAATATACGAGTTCCTTTAACTTCTCCTGAATTATTAATAAGGACACAAGCGTTCTCATCGAAAGATAAATAAGAACCATCTTTCCGATGTATCTTATTCTTTGTGCGAATAATAACTGCTTTAGATTTCTCTCCTTTTTTAATATTCCCTGATGGTATAGCTTTTTTTACCGAAACTACTATTCGATCGCCAACACCCGCATAACATTTTCTTCCCCCACCTAACACACGAATTAGTAACACTTCTCTTGCCCCTGTATTATCAGCCACTTTAAGTCTAGATTCTTGTTGTAGCATTTTATTTAACTTTTTCTATTATCCCTAATAATCGCCAACGTTTACTTTTGCTTAGAGGACGTGTCTCCATTAATTGAACTAAATCTCCTATATTACAAATATTATTTTCATCGTGCGCTATATATTTTTTCGTTTTATAAATAGGTTTTTGATAATTAGAATGTTTTACACGTTTAGTTTCAGATACAATAATAGTTTTATTCATTTTATTACTTGTTACTAAACCAATTTTTTCTTTTCTTAAATTTCTTTTCATAATTAAATTAATATAATATATATTCACGTATAATCATTAGAAGTGATAAATAATGTTTTTATAGGTAGTTTTTGAGCAGCTAAACGTAGAGCCTCTTTTGCATTGTCTAAAGTAATATCACTACTCAACTCAAATAAAATACGACCAGGTTTTACAATAGCGACCCATAATTCTACTATACCTTTTCCTTTTCCCATTCTTACTTCTTGCGGTTTCTTTGTAAGTGGTTTATTAGGAAATATATTAATCCACAATTGACCTTCTCGTTTTAGAAACCGAGTAGCAGCAACACGCGCTGCTTCAATTTGACGAGCGGTAATAAAACTTGACTCTATACTTTTTAAGCCAAAAACTCCAAAAGAAAGCATATTCCCTCTAGTCGCATTACCCTTTATACGCCCTTTTTGTTCTTTTTTATATTTAGTTTTCTTAGGTTGTAACATTTTTCTTTCTATTTTTAATAAAGCCTTTCATCGAAAACATAGAATACAAATTCTTACGTTTCTGGTAAATCTCCCCTTTCATAATCCATACTTTTATCCCAATTATTCCATAAGTCGTATTTGCTTCGGCAATGGCATAGTCTATATCAGCACGAAGCGTAGATAAGGGGATACTACCCTCTTTGTAAGTTTCAGTTCTTGCCATTTCAGCCCCATTTATGCGACCTGAAACTTGCACTTTTATTCCTTCAGCATCCATTTTAAAAAAAGCATAATTCAGACTATTTTTTATAGCTTTTTTATAAAAAACTCTATTAGAGATCTGAGTTGCAAGATTATTGGCTAATAATAGTGCGTCTAAAGTTCGATGATATATTTCGAAGATATTGATTTGAATCTCTTTATTAGTTTTTTTTTTTATTTTTTTTATCATTTCATCCACCTGTTTTCCTCCTTTTCCAATAATAATACCAGGACGAGAGGTTGTAATAGTTATAGTAACATATTTAAGTGTCCGTTCTATATATATTCTTGATAAAATCGCCTTTGAAAAATTATCTGAAATATATTTTCGTATTTCATAATCTTCCTTTATTCTCTCTCCATAATTTTTACCTCCAAACCAATTAGAATACCAACCTTTTATAAAGCCTAGTCGATTAGAAATTGGATTTATTTTATGTCCCATAAATTTTTTTGCAATGTAATATTTATATGAGTTGAATATTTTTTTATTCTATGAGCTCTACCTTGAGGAGCTGGTTGGATCCTTTTAAGAAAACGTGCTCCATCTACTTTAATTTCTTTAATATATAAATTATACTCATCACTATTTTTAGTCTTATTTTTCCAATTAGAAATAGTAGATAACAGAATCTTACTTAAGAGAAGAGATATTTTCCTTCTGTTAGAATACTTTAATAATGACAAAGCTTTTATTACGTTCATATTACGTAGCAAATCAGCTACAATTCTTATTTTTCTACACGAAATTCTTATGTTTCTTAAACTAGAAAAAACAATATGTTTTCTAAGTTCTTTCCTCTTTTCAGCGTTTATTCTTTTTCTTCTTCCCATAATTAATTATTCTTTTTCTTCTTCGAATTAGAATGTCTAATAAAACCTCTGGTTGGCGAAAATTCACCTAATTTATGTCCTACCATATTTTCTGTTATAAAAACATGAATAAATTTCCTGCCGTTATGTACGGCTATAGTTAATCCAACAAAATCAGGTGATATTGTAGACCCTCTAGACCAAGTCTTTATGATAACTTTTTTAGAGGTATTTTCAAGCACTTTTTTATACAATTTATAGTAAATATAGGGTCCTTTTTTTAATGAACGTGGCATAATTATTTATTAGTTTTTCTTTTTTTTGTTTTTGGAACAGTCTTGTAACCATGAGCTAGAAGCCCTTTTCTACTTCTAGGTAATCCACCAGAAGCTTTTCCTTCTCCTCCGCCCATCGGATGATCGATAGGGTTCATAGCTACAGCTCGAGTTCTAGGTCTTTTTCCCAACCAACGATTTCTCCCAGCCTTACCGATTACTTCAAATTGTTTCTCAGAATTAGATATTGAACCTATCGTTGCCCTGCAATTATTTAAAACAATACGAATCTTCCCTGAAGGAAGTTTAATTGTTGAATATTTACCTTCTCTTGCAATTAATTGGACATAAGAGCCAGCGCTTCTGGCTATTTTTCCACCAGCTCCTGGTTGAAGTTCAATGCAGGAAATAATTGTCCCTATTGTAATTTTTTTTAAGTATGTGGAATTTCCAATGTCTTGAGTGACATTTGCCCCTGAAATTACCTGTTTCCCTATCTTTAAGCCTTTCTGTGAAAGTATATAACGTTTTTCCCCATCAATATAATAAAGCAAAGAAATAAAAGAAGACCGATTCGGGTCATATTCTATAGTTTTTACAGTTGCAGGAATATCTATTTTATCTCTTTTAAAATCAATCTTCCTATATTTCCTTTTATGACCTCCTCCTATATAACGTATTGTCATTTTCCCTACGTTATTTCTTCCTCCAGATCTATTTTGTCCTTTTGTTAGTGATTTTTCTGGAAAAGATTTGGTTACTATATTAGTAGTATTTTTAGGGTTATGTTTTTTTAATGTCATTATAAATAATTTGTTATTCTTCTATATTTTGGCCTTCTTTTAATTCTATTAAAACTTTTTTTATTTTTCTGTACTTACTATTCATAGTATTACTGTTTTTTTTACGCATCTTCTTTTTCTTAAGAATAAGAATCATTGTTCTAACTGTTAAAACAGTTACATTAAAACGATTTTCTATCTCCTTTTTTATATTTAATTTATTTGCTTTGTAATGAAAGAAAAATGTATAAATATTTTTTAATCTTTTTATTGAAAGAGATTTTTCAGTTATTAATGATTTGATGAAATAATTCATTGTAATTTAATTTTTTTTTGTAATAGTTCTATTGAGCTTTCAAAAAAAAATAATAATGAAGAATTAAGTAAATCAAAACTATTTAATTCATTTATAGTTATTACTTTCTTTGTATTTAAGTTTCTAGAAGATAAATAGAAACTTTTATTTGATTCCGATAGGATAAATAATGTTCGTTTATTTTCTGCTTTTAAAGCACGAAGTATATTGACAATTTTTTGTGTCCTTGGTTTTTCAAATAAAAAATCTTCTATGACTTTTAAAGAGTTTTCCTTCAACTTTTGACTAAGTATAGATTTTTTAGCTAAAGTAGCTACAGACTTATTCAATTTATAAGAATAACTTTTTGGTTTTGGCCCAAATATTCTAGAACCTCCCCTAAATATAGGAGAATTAATGTCTCCTTTTCTAGATTGCCCTGTCCCTTTTTGCTTATGTATTTTTCTCGTACTTCCTGATAATTCACTTCTTTCTTTAGTCTTATGTTTTCCTTGACGCTGTGCCGATAGAAATCTTTTAATATAAAGAAATATTATTTTTTTATGTAACTTTATATCAAATATAAAAGGATCTAAAGAAATTTTTTTATCTGTTAAATTACCATGTATATCTAATACTGATATTCTCATTTTCTTATTAAAACATATCCATTATTAAACCCTGGTACAGATCCTTTGACAAGTAAAAGATTTTTTTCAATATCTATTTTCAATAGTCTAATATTATGGGACGAAACATTTCTTCCCCCCATTCTTCCACCCATTAGCATTCCTTTAAAAACCCTTGAAGGGTCCGATCCTGCTCCAATAGATCCAGGAGCTCTTAATCTATTATGCTGTCCGTGTGAGTTTTCGCCTACTCCTGAAAATCCATGCCTCTTTACTACTCCTTGAAACCCCTTTCCTTTTGACACTGACGTAATATCTAATAAATCTCCTTCAGAAAAGATATTTACATCTAAGTAATGACCAACTTTAAATACTTTAAATTCTTTGGTAGACACTTTACTCCTAAATTCCGCTAGTTTCCTTTTAGGAGAAACACTAACTTTTTTAAAGTGCCCAAGAAGAGATTTAGATGTATTTTTTTTATTTTTATCTTCAAATCCGAGTTGGATCGAAGTATATCCATCTCTTTCAATATTTTTTATTTGTAAAATAACACAGGGACCAGCTTGAATAATTGTACAAGGAATATGTTTTCCATTTTGTTCAAAAAAATTTGTCATTCCAATCTTTCTACCTATTATTCCTGACATAATATTATTAGATTTTTATTTCTACCTCTACTCCACTAGAAATATCTAATTTCATAATTGCGTCAACTGTCCTTTGGGATGAACTATATACATCAATAATCCTTTTATGAGAAAGTAATTCATATTGATCGCGAGACTTTTTATTAACGTGAGGAGAACGCAAAACAGTAAAAATTTTTTTCTTTGTTGGCAGACTAATAGGGCCATTTACGATAGCACCAGTAGTCTTAATAGATTTTACTATTTTATCTGCAGACTTCTCTATTAAATAAGTGTCATAAGATAAAAGTTTTATTCTTATTTTATAAGATATGTTTTTTATCATAAATCTATTTTCTTTTAGAGATTATTTCATCAGCAAGGATTTGCGGAGAAGCATGATAATTAGAGAATTCCATAATGGCAGACGCTCTCCCAGAAGATAAAGTTCGTAATTTTGTTACATATCCAAACATTTCAGATAATGGAACTTTAGCCTTAATAACTTTTGCCTTATTACGATCTTCCATTCCAGAAACTTCCCCTCTACGCCTATTAATGTCGCTGACAATATCACCCATATTTTCTTCTGAAGTAATTACTTCAAGTTTCATAATTGGTTCAAGAAGAATAGGTTTAGCCTTTTTTGCTGCTTCTTTAAATCCAATTTTAGCTGCTAATTCAAATGAAAGTTGGTCCGAATCAACGGGGTGAAAAGACCCATCAATCAAAGTGATTTTTATCGCATCTAATTCATAATTAGCAAGAGGCCCATTCTTCATTGCTTCCTTAAATCCTTTTTCGATTGAAGGAATAAATTCTTTCGGTATATTTCCTCCTTTTACTGCATTGACAAATTCTAACCCATTCTTATTTCCTTTTAAAGGCTCTATTGTAAAGATAATGTCTGCGTATTTTCCTCTTCCTCCCGTTTGTTTTTTATATACTTCTCGATGCTTATAATTAGCAGTAAGAGCTTCTTTGTATTCAACTTGTGGTTCTCCTTGAATCACTTCAACTTTAAATTCTCTTTTCATTCTATCTATGATAATTTCAAGATGGAGTTCGCCCATTCCAGATAAAATAGTTTGACCACTGGTCGAATCAGTGCGTACTTGAAGAGTTGGATCTTCTTCTAGTAGTTTAGATAGAGCAATACCCATTTTATCGATATCGGCTTTATACTTGGGTTCTATAGCTAACCCAATAACAGGCTCAGGAAAAGAGATGTTTTCAAGTATAATTGGATGTTTTTCATCACATAATGTATCTCCAGTTTTTATATCCTTAAACCCTACCGCTGCTCCTATATCTCCCGCTTGAATGCTAGAAATAGGATTTTGCTTGTTTGCGTGCATCTGATAAATACGAGAAATTCGTTCTTTACTATCTGTTCGAGTGTTTAGAATATACGATCCAGCGTTCAATTTCCCTGAATAAACTCTAAAAAAAGCTAAACGCCCGACAAATGGATCAGTAGAAATTTTAAAAGCTAATGCAGAAAAAGGTTCTTTATCTGAAGGGTTTCTTTTTTCTTTCAATCCAGTCTTTGGATTTCTTCCTATAATATCTTCTATATCTAAGGGTGATGGTAAATAACGACAGACGGCATCTAACAATGACTGTACTCCTTTATTTTTAAAAGATGATCCACAAAGCATAGGCATAACATGCATTTTTATAGTAGCTCCTCTTAAAGTTTCGATAAGCTCATTTTCCGTAATCGATGTAGGATCATCAAAAAATTTTTCAAGAATAACGTCATTATATCCAGCTAATACTTCAATTAGTCTTCTTCTATATTCCTCAACAATGACTTTTAATTTGTCTGGAATAGAAACTATTTTATAGGACATTCCATAATTATTATCATCCCAAATTATTGCTTTATTACTAATAATATCTACTACTCCTTTATAATCTTCTTCATTTCCTATTGGAACCTGTAAAGGCAATGGATTAATACCTAATTTTTTTTTTACTTCATGACAAACCTTAAAAAAGTCCGCTCCTTGACGATCCATTTTATTTACAAAACCTATTCGTGGTATACGATATTTATCTGCTTGTCTACTAACTGTTTCTGACTGAGGTTCTACTCCATCAACAGCGCTAAACAAAAGAACCATTCCATCTAATATACGTAAAGATCGTTCTACTTCAACTGTAAAATCTACATGGCCAGGCGTATCAATCAGATTTACTTGATATTTTTTATTACAATACGTCCATTCGCAGCGGGTAGCTGCAGAAGTTATTGTAATTCCACGCTCTTGTTCTTGGGGCATCCAATCCATAGTAGCAGTTCCATCATGGACCTCTCCTATTTTATAGGTAATTCCTGTATAGAATAGGATGCGTTCTGTAGTAGTAGTTTTTCCTGCATCAATATGAGCGGCTATTCCAATATTTCTAGTAAATTTTAGATTATTTGCCATAATTTAAATGTGAAAGAGCTTTGTTAGATTCTGCCATTTTATGAGTGTCTGTGCGTTTTTTTACAGCTGCCCCTTCTTCTTTAGAAGCAGAAATTATTTCAGCGGCAAGCTTCGCTGACATACTTTTTTCATTTCTATTTCTGGCACAGTTGATTAGCCATTTCATTGCAAGAGAAACTTTCCTATCGACTCTAATTGGAGTCGGAATTTGAAAAGTAGAACCACCTATCCGACGACTACGTAATTCTAAATGCGGCATAATATTATTAATAGCCTGTTTCCAGATTTCTAGTTCGCTTTTTTCAAAATCTTCTTTACTTTCTTTTACTATTTTCATCGCATCATAAAATATGTTATATGCTAAATTTTTTTTTCCGTCTTTCATCAAATTTTTGACAAAACGACTGACCAAAAAATCTTTGTATTTCGGATCAGTCCCTCCTTTTTGTAATTGTATCTTTGTCATAAGATTTATTTTTTAATATTTGATAATTTAGTGCCATATTTGCTTCTTGATTGTTTGCGATCTTGCACTCCAGACGTATCCATAGCCCCACGTAAAATATGATAACGAACCCCAGGTAAATCTTTCACTCTTCCACCTCTAATTAAGACAATAGAATGCTCTTGTAAATTATGACCTTCTCCTGGAATATACGCATTGATTTCTTTTCTATTCGTCAAACGAACTCTTGCTACTTTTCTCATAGCAGAGTTAGGTTTTTTAGGTGTAGTAGTATAAACGCGTAAGCAAACTCCCCTCCGTTGAGGACAAGAATCAAGAGCTGATGATTTACTTTTTTTCTTAAAAGTTTTTCTTCCCTTTCTAATTAATTGCTGTATCGTAGGCATAATTCTTAAAATATAAAAGGTTCTTCTTCTTTAGATTTTATCCCTAATTTATCATAAATATATTTATAAGTCGAAAGCAAAACAGTTCTTTCATTTATAATAGCTATATTATGTTCAAAATGGGCTGAGATCTGTTTATCTAGTGTCGATACTGTCCATCTATCTTTATGATATTTAATACGATGTGTTCCTTGATTTATCATAGGTTCAATAGCAAGAACCATTCCTTCTACAAGTTCTTCCCCTAGTCCTTTCCGACCATAATTGGGAATTATAGGATCTTCATGGATATGTATTCCTAATCCATGTCCAGCCAGCTCTCTTACTACTCCATAACCTTTTTCTTCAACATAACTTTGAATATTATTCCCAATATCACCTATATAATTTCCTCTTTTACAAGAAGAGATACCGATATAAAGAGAACGTTTCGTAATTTCCAAAAGTTTTTGCGTAGGAGTAGCTACTTCTCCGACTCTAAAACTATAAGCTACATCGCCATAATAGCCGTTAAATAACACGCCACAATCAATAGATACTATATCTCCTTCATTTAATGGGTTATTATTAGGAATACCATGTACTACTTGTTCATTAGGAGAGGTACAAATAGTATGAGGAAAATCATAAAGTCCTGGAAAAGCAGGTTTTCCTCCATTATCACGAATAAATTCTTCAGCCAATTTGTCTAAATATAATGTATTTATTCCTGGAACAATTTCTAAAGCAAGCAAACCTAGCAATTTAGAAGCTAATTGCGAGCTTTCTTTAATTAAAAAAAGTTCTTCTAGACTTTTAAGATTAATCATTTAATATATTTTACTATAATGTAGTACGTTTATATCCTGTTATATAAATTAGACTGTTAAATTGTTTAATATAATTTTGTACTGTGATTTTTTGATTTTTAATATAATTTTGTGATAATAAGGTGTTCTCGCAAATAAATTTGTTTATTTTTCCTTGGACTATTTTTTCTAGTAAGTCTTCAGATTTCCCAAATCTGCGTTCTTGGTCTTTAATAATTTCTTTTTCTTTTTCAATAAAATTATATGGAATATCTTCTTTATTTAGGGCCAAAGGGTTCATAGCAGCAACTTGCATAGCTAATTCTTTTCCAATTATGTTGCTCCCTTTAGGAGCGGCTGAAAGTCCGACTAAAGCTGCTAGTTTTTTGCCGTGATGAACATACATCCCTACAAAACACGATTCTAATATTTCAAAGATATTCAAAGTTAATTTTTCTCCTAAAATCGTCATATGTTCAAATATGATTTCTTTTATTCTTCTGTTTCTTATAGTAGAGGCTAAGATCTCATTTTTATCCTTACAATCCATTGCTTTTTCTGCTATTTCATCCGCAAGTTTAATAAACAAATCATTTTTAGCAACAAAATCAGTTTCACAATTTATGCCAATTATAATTCCTTTTTTATTCTTTGAATTTACTTTACTTAAAATTACTCCTTGTTTAGAAGTATGATCAGAACAATAGGCTTTATTTATACTGGTTTTTCTTAGATGCTCAATTGCTTTCTCAATTTTCCCTTTCGTCTCTATGAGAGCTTTTTTACAATCAAAAATTCCAAACCCAGTTTTTTCTCTTAGTTTTATAAGATCACGAACATTACTTTTATACATTTTTTCTTAGTTTTAACCCCTCTGAAAGAGACTCATTAATATAATGAAAAATTAATTCAATAGATTTTGAAGAATCGTCATTAGCAGGAATAGGATAATCTACTGATCTAGGATCAGAATTAGTATCAATAATGGCAAAAACAGGTATCTTAATCTTTTTAGCTTCTTTCAGAGCAATATTTTCACATACAATATCTACTATAAAAATAGCTTCGGGTAAATTATCCATAGTTGAAATTGATCCAACATTTTCTTCCAGTTTATTTTTAATACGGTGAATTATTAATAATTCTTTTTTGGAGAGAGAATTATAAGTTCCAGTCTTCTTTTCTAATTTTAATGAATTAAGCTTAAAAATTGATTTATGAAAAGTTGTAAAATTAGTTAACAAACCGCCTAGCCATCTCTCTGTAATATATGGCATATTATATTTTTTTGAAGTTTCTGCAACAATAAATTTAGCTTGTTTTTTAGTGGCAATGAATAATATCTTCTTTCCTGAAGAAACAATCTCTTTGATTAGATTACAATATTTATTTAGATTTGATATTGTTTTATGAAGATTTATAAAATGAATGCCTTTTTTCTTACTATATATAAAAGGCTTCATGAATGGGCAAAATTCATTTTTATTATGACCTAAATGAACGTTTGCATTTATTAATTCTTTAATATCTAATTTTGGCATGATTTAACGTTTAGAAAATTGAAACTTTTTTCTTGCTTTTTTTCTACCAAATTTTTTCCGTTCTACTTTTCTTGAATCACGAGATATTAATCCTTTAGACTTTAAAATTGAACGAGATAATGGTGAAATTTCACATAATGCTCTTGAAATTGCCAAGCGAATCGCTTCTGCTTGACTATTAACTCCTCCACCAAATATTTTGATTCGAACATCAAATTTACCATTATTTTTTGTTAAAATAAATGGTTGAAGTATTTTATCTTTTAACAAATAAGAGTTGAAATATTGATCTAAATTTAGATTATTAATAATAATTTTTCCTATTCCAGGAGATAAATATAAACGTGCAACAGAAGTTTTTCTTTTTCCTATTGTATGTAATATTTTAGTTAAAAGCATCAACTAAATAATAGGAATAGGTTTTTGAGCTTGGTGAAAATGAAAAGATCCAGAATATAGATATAAATTTTTGTATATCTTAGCCCCCAACTTATTTTTTGGTAGCATCCCTTTAACAGATTTTTCAAATATTTTACAAGGATCATTGATCCATTGATAATTGATACTTCTGAATCTTTGTCCTCCTGGATATCCTGTATATCTAATATATTTTCTTTGCTTCCAATTATTTCCCTTCATAGTAATCTTATCAAGATTAATTACTATTACAAAGTCTCCGCAATTTACATGCGGAGTAAATAAAATTTTATGTTTTCCTCTTAAAATTTGAGAAACGAAAGAAGAAAGTCTCCCAAGACTTTTATTTGTTGCATCAATTAATACCCATTTTCTTTTTAATAAAATTTTAGTGCCTGAAATTGTTTTATAACTTAAACTATTCACTATCTTATATAGTAACTAATATATATAAAATAAACTAATCGTTTAGTTACATTTACTGACAGAAATTAAACATGTAATAATATATGGCATTATGATTGTAAATAATGTCAAGCATACCTATTTAAAATAATAAATGAATAAAATTATTGGAATTGATTTAGGAACAACCAATTCGTGCGTTGCTGTAATGGAAGGAAATGATCCAACAGTAATTTCAAATTCTGAAGGAAAACGCACGACTCCGTCAATGGTTGCTTTTGTTGATGGCGGTGAAATTAAAATCGGAGATCCAGCAAAGCGTCAAGCAGTGACCAACGCAAAAAATACTATTTTTTCTATAAAAAGGTTTATGGGAGCTAATTTTTCAGAGATTTCTTCTGAAATCGATAGGGTTCCATATAAAATAGAAAAAGGTCCTAACAATACTCCAAGAGTAAATATAAAAAATAAGTTATATTCTCCACAAGAGATTTCTGCAATGATATTGCAGAAAATGAAAAAAACGGCAGAAGATTATCTAGGGGAAGAAATTAATCGTGCTGTTATAACAGTTCCCGCTTATTTTAATGATGCACAACGACAAGCTACTAAAGAATCTGGAGAAATAGCAGGGTTAAAAGTAGAGAGAATTATTAATGAACCTACAGCAGCCGCTTTAGCTTATGGTTTAGATAAAAGCAAACAAGATAAGAAAATTGCAGTATATGACTTAGGAGGTGGCACTTTTGATATTTCAATTCTCGAATTAGGTGATGGTGTTTTTGAAGTACTATCAACTAATGGAGATACAAAACTAGGTGGAGATGATTTCGATGAAATACTAATAAATTTTTTAGCAGATAGTTTTAAATCAGAAGAAAGTGTTGATTTACGAGAAGACTCGATGGCTCATCAAAGATTAAAAGAGGTTTCAGAGAAAGCTAAAATAGAGCTATCATCTAGTAATCAAACAGAAATTAATTTACCTTATATTACTGCAACTAATTCAGGCCCTAAACACCTAGTAAAAACTATTACAAGAGCAAAATTTGAAAAGCTTTCCGATAACTTAATTCGTCGTACAATTTCACCTTGTAAAAAAGCTTTGGATGCAGCAGGACTTATTGCTGAAAAAATTGATGAAGTAATTTTAGTAGGCGGTAGCACAAGAATACCTAAAATACAAGAAGAAGTAGAATTATTTTTTGGTAAAAAACCTTCAAAAGGAGTAAATCCAGATGAAGTGGTAGCGATAGGGGCAGCTATTCAAGGAGCAGTTTTACTTGGAGATATAAAAGATGTCCTTTTATTAGATGTAACTCCGTTGTCTCTTGGTATAGAAACTTTAGGCTCAGTATTTACTAAACTTATTCCTGCTAATACAACGATTCCGACAAAAAAATCAGAGGTCTTTTCGACGGCTGAAGATAATCAATCAGCAGTTACTATTAGAGTAGGTCAAGGGGAACGCCCAATGTTTAATGATAATAAAGAAATCGGCCGTTTTGATCTTATCGATATACCACCATCACCAAGAGGTATTCCTAAAATTGAAGTAACTTTCGATATAGATGCTAATGGAATTTTAAATGTTTCAGCTAAAAATAAAGAAACTGGAAAAGAGCAATCAATACGAATTGAAGCTTCGTCAGGATTAAGTCAAAAAGAAATTGAAAAAATGAAACTTGAGGCAGAAGAAAATGCTGAGAAAGATAAAAAAACAAAAGAAGAAATTGACACCCTTAATGCCGCAGATGCGTTAATTTTTCAAACAGAAAAACAACTTAAAGAGTATAGTGACAAACTATCCGTCGAAAAAAAGAAAAAAATAGAAGATAGTTTAAATGATTGTAAAATGGCTTGTAAATCAAAACAAAAAATCGAAATTGAGCGAGCAACAAAAGAACTTAATGAAGCTTGGATCGAAGCTTCCCAACAATTCTACAACAATTCTCCTGACAATTCTCCTGAATCTGAAAATGTTCAAGACATTGATTTTGAAGAGGTAAAATAAGAAAAATATAATTACTATAGACTTGTAGAATCTTTTCAGCTAATCTACCCCCCAATAAGACACATATTTTAATTTTCTCGTCCTATTGGAGATTGGCAGATTTAACTTTGCTTTCTTAAAACATCTCTCTTATATCATCTATAAAAAATCTGCCAAACAAAATAAATGGCACTTATCCAGAATAAAGAAACTCACCTTGATCACCTTGATTTTTCAGGTACTTTTTTTTTAAGAAGCCTTTTCAACCAAAGGCTTTCTAAGTCATAATACTTTCTTATAGATTCTTGAAATATATTTACTATAATAAAATTATAATCTATTAATACCCATTGAGCATTTATGAGACCTTCAATATGAATAGGTTTTTCTTCTATAATTTTCTCTTTTACTGAACTAACAATAGAAGACACTTGTATTGAAGAATTTGCACTACAAATTACTATATAATCAAAACAAATATTTTCTATTTTTGTTAGATTTAAAATATGAATATTTGTTCCTTTTATTTTTTCAATGCTATGAATAATTCTGTTTAGAACAGAAGAATGATCTAATTTCAAGAGCATATTTATTTACAGATGTCAAATATAAAAATTTTTATCTTTAACATATGTCAAAAATTTGTCAAATTACAGGGAAAAAACCTGTAGTAGGTAATTTTGTATCTCACTCGAATAAGAAAACAAAACGTAATTTTTATATTAATTTGTTTAAAAAACGTTTTTATTTTTCAAAAGAAAAACAATGGATTAGATTAAAAGTATCAGCAGCAGCAATTAAGATAATAAACTCTATTGGAATAAAAAAAGCTATACAAAGAATTACTATTATTAATATAAACAATGGCAAAAAAAGTAAAAACAAATAGAATACAAATTATTCTTGAGTGCACTGAGCACAAAAAAAGTGGAAAATCTGGTGTGTCTCGTTATTTTGGGACAAAGAATAAAAAAAATACACCTTTAACTTTAAAGCTTAAAAAATATAATCCTATACTAAAAAAACATACTATTCATAAAGAAATTAAATAAAATGATAAAAAAGATTCAAAAATCAGATACAGATAATTTTAAAAAAAAAAGAACCAGAGTTATACGAATGATTAAATCACAAAAATCAAAAACGTATTTTTTTGAAGAAAAATTTGTTATAGCGGATCATATAAATCATTTTTTTCAAAGAAAATCTAAATAAGAGTCTACATATAGAAGAATTTAGAGAACACTTATTACCAATAGAATATTACAAAATAGACAAATGTTAGGGGATTATATTGGCTTTTCCTTACATTTTTTTATGAATTTTGTTTTTTAATAGTAATTATTCTATTTTTTTGTTGTTATTTTATATTATGTCCAATGGCTATTGAATTTAGAGAACACTTATATTAGTAATTTCTGCTGCTAATTTCCCTCCTTCTGATTTATTAAGTATGTTTATTGCAATGATTTGACTATTGACTATTGACTATTGGTTAATTATATCTATTTCTTTTTCTTTTTCTTTATATTTGATAATATCACGTTTATTAACTAATTTTCTTCCTTTTGCTAAAAATATTTTAAGCTTGGCAAAACCTTTCTTATTAACAAATAATTTAGTTGGAATTATCGTAAAGCCATATTTTTTAATTTTCCATTCTATTTTTCTTAGCTCTGACTTTTTCAGAAGTAATTTTCTTTCTCTACTAGGAGAATAATTTTCAAAATTTGAAGCCCATTTATATTTTGAGATGAACATGTTATAAACATATAGTTCATTTTTTTGCAATTTACAAAAACTATCAGAAATAGAAACTTTATTCAATCTTATTGATTTTATTTCACAACCATAAAGTTGTATCCCTGCTAAATACGATTCAAAAAAATCGTAATTAAATTGAGCCCTTCTATTGTAAAATAAGATTTCCTTATACAAAATTTGTCATTATTTTTATTAAATTTAATATAAGAATTTTTAGGTTTTATGCTAACAGTTTCTAATCTTTCTTTTAAATTTGAAGGAAAAGATCTTTTTAAAAATGTAAATTGTTATGGAATCATTGGAGCTAATGGCTCAGGAAAGTCAACAATTACATTCAAATCACTTTAGATCCTGATAGAGACTATCAATACTAAAACAAGATCATCGACTTTTTGATCAATATACTGTACTTGTGTACTTGATACAGTTATTCTTGGAAATCAAACATTATACAAGATAAAAAGCTCTATATGCAAAAACAAATTATTCAGAAAAAGATGGATTTATAGCTGGTGAATTAGAGTTAAAATATGAACAAATGGGAGGATGGAATATAGATATTGATGCTGCAATAATACTTTCAACCGTTGGGATTCCAAATAAACAACATAAAACCCTTATGCAAGAAATGGATGGAAAATTTAAAGTACGAGTATTACTAGCTCAATCACTATTTGGTAATCCTGATTTATTACTTTTAGATGAACCTAATAATGATCTTGACCCAAAAACGATAAGATGGTTAGAAGAATTTTTAGCTAATTATGAAAATACAGTAATTGTTGTATCTCATGATAGATATTTTATAGATGCGGTATGCACTCATATTTGCGATATCGATTTTGGTAAAATAAGTTTATTTACAGGAAACTATAGTTTTTATTATCAATCTAGTAAACTAGCTACCAAACAAAAATCACAAAAAAACAAAAAAATAGAGGAAAAACGCAAAGAGCTTCAAGATATCATTAGACGATTTAGCTCTATTTTATCAAAATCAAGACAAGCTACAGCAAGAAAAAAAATGTTAGAAAAAATTAATATAGAAGAAATTAAACCTTCTTCAAGAAAATTTACCACTATTATATTTGAACAAGAACGAGCAGCAGGTGATCAAATTTTAGCAATAAAAAACCTTTCCTATTCCTATAACGAAAAACCACTATTTAAAAATATCTCACTAACATTAAAAAGGGGAGAAAAAATAGCTATATTATCAAAAAATAGCCAATATAGTACTACATTTTATGATATTCTATCAGGAAACCTTAATGCTCAAAAAGGCGATCTGACATGGGGTATAACGACTAAAAGAACATACTTACCTCTAAACTCTAAACATAGAAAAATTTTTTAATACAGATTTCTGATAAAGCAGAAGAAAGACAAGAAGAATATATTAGAGGGCTTAAAAAAATTAAACTACTTTCAGGAGGAGAGAAAATGCGTTGTATGTTATCTAGGATGATGCTTAGCAAAGCCAATGTCCTTATATTTGATGAACCTACTAATCACCTTGATCTTGAATCTATTACATCTTTAAATAATGCATTAATCTCGTTCAAGGGAACAATTCTTATAACATCAAGAGAACCATGAATTGATAAAAACTATCTGTAATCGTATAATTGAAATTGGTTCTATGGGTATCATAGAAAAACAAATAATATAAATAAGATGATTCATCTAAAAGAGATAATTCTTCAAACAAGAAGAGATATTTTAATTATGATACATAATGCAAAATCAGGACATCCAGGAGGAGCATTAGGATCTACAGAGTATTTTATAGCACTTTTTTATAAAGTAATGTCTTTTCAGACAAAAAAAATAGAAGGAAAATCAGAAGATATGTTTTTTTTATCTAATGGTCATATTTCTGCTGTTTTGTATAGTGTTTTAGCTCGAAAAGGGTATTTTTCCATAAATGAACTAAATAAATTTAGAAGAATTAATTCTCGTTTACAAGGTCATCCAAGCGTATATGAAAAATTACCAGGGATAAATGTAGCTTCAGGTTCTCTTGGACAAGGAATGTCGGTAACTATTGGCGTCGCCCAATCAAAAAAAATTTATAATGACTCTTATTTATCGTATAGTTATCACGGAGATGGTGAAATTAATGAAGGCCAAAATTGGGAAGCTATTTTATATGCAGGCGCTAAAAAAGTAGATAATTATATTGCTACTATAGATTATAATCATCAACAAATCGATGGGACTATTGATAAAGTAATGCAATTGGGCAATATTAAAATGAAATTTGAATCTTTTGGCTGGCATGTTTTAGAAGAAACTAAAGGAAATTGCATTTTTTCTGTTATAAAAATCTTACAAAAGGCAAAAAAAAAAGCAAAAAAAGGTAAACCAATTTGTATTATTTTACATACGGAAATGGGACATGGCGTAAATTTTATGAGTGGGTCCTATAAATGGCATGGAAAATCACCAAACAAAGAAGAACTTAAAAAAGCATTGAATCAACTTCCAGAAACTCTAGGAGATTATGATAAATGATAGTTATAAAAAAGAGTTAAAAGAGACAAGAAAAGGATTTGGGGAAGCTATTTTAGATTTAGGGAGAAATAATAAAAGCATAGTGGTACTTTGCGCTGATTTAACAGGATCCCTTTGCATGAATCAGTTCTCAGAAGAATTTTCTGAAAGGTTTTTCCAAGTAGGAATTGCAGAAGCAAATATGATTGGAATGGCTGCTGGTTTGGCTATTGGTGGCAGTAAACCTTTTACTGGTACATTTGCTAATTTTTCTACATCTAGGGTTTATGATCAAGTTCGTCAGTCTATTGCTTATTCAGAAAAAAATGTGACACTATGTGCTTCTCATTCTGGGATTAGTTTAGGTGAAGATGGTGCAACACATCAAATATTGGAAGATATAGGAATGATAAAAATGCTTCCCGGAATGACAGTTATTAATTCTAGTGATTTTCATCAAACATATAAAGCTACATTAGCGATATCTAAGACTGAAGTCCCATCTTATTTACGCTTTGGACGACCAGGAATTACAAATTTTACTAATTACCAGGAATTCAAAATTGGGAAGGGTATTCTTCTAACGGAGGGAGATGATGTTAGTATTATTGCAACTGGACATTTAGTCGGTGAATCACTTAAAGCATATAAAATATTAGTAGAAGAAGGAATCTTCTGTGACATTATTAATATTCATACTATTAAACCTCTTGATGAAGAACTTATTCTTAAGTCTATTGAAAAAACTGGCTGTTTAGTTAGTGCTGAAGAACATAATTATTTAGGAGGATTAGGTGAAAGTATTGCACGTATTTTAGTCAATCATCTTCCTATTCCCCAAGAGTTCGTAGCAGTCAATGACACTTTCGGAGAAAGCGGGAAACAAATAGAGCTTATTAAAAAATATAAAATAGATAAAACTTCTATTGTAAAAAAAGTAAAAAGAGTAATAAAAAGAAAAAAAGTAGCCAAATAAGCCGGATTCTGTTGATAAGCTTTATCATTTATCTAGAATAAGAGTTGCCAATTATCGCTAATTGCCTACCTACCGTAATTATTGGGCAAAATTTACCGGTTAAAATGGCATTTCACAGCACAGAGTTTTCCTGATTTCACTATAGGCAAGCTATATTTTCTTTCTGTTGTACTTTTCCTCATATTACGATGGATGGGAGTTTCCCATTGTGCTAGACCCTGTGTCCGGACTTTCCTCATTTATCTTTGGGTGATAAAACGTAATAAAATTTTCTACTTTATAAATATATTTGTGTCCTCGGCAGGACTCGAACCCGCATTTTCATTTTTAAAACTACCACCTCATGATAGCGTGTCTACCATTTCACCACGTGGACCTTATCTTCTAAGATACGAAGATTTTAATTATAGTGAATATAATTTTTTTTTTGATATATAAATCAATTCTCAATAATCAATTATTCTTACTTCTTTTTAATAGAGTTTATTTTATATGAATTTAGCAATAATTGGTTATGGTAGAATGGGAAAAGCTATTGAAAAGATAGCAATTAATCGCAAACATAATATTTTATTAAAAAGTAAATTTTGCCCAACCTATAAAGAGCTTAAAAATGTGGAGGTTGCTATAGACTTTAGTAAACCAGAATCTGCGTTTGCAAATATAAAAATTTGTTTAGAACAGAATATTTCTGTAATTTCTGGGACTACTGGTTGGTTATTTAAAATGGAAGATATTAAAAAGATTTGCTTGAGAAAGTCAGGGACTTTTTTATATGCCTCTAATTTTAGTATTGGCGTTAATATTTTTATTGAAATAAGTAGAAAGTTCGCTAAACTTATCAAGTCTTATAAAAAAGAATATGAAGTAGAAATAGAAGAAATACACCATATAAATAAAAAAGATGTTCCAAGTGGAACAGCCATAAGATTAGCTAAATCTTTAATAAAAGAAGGATTAGCTAAAAAATGGGTTTTGGGAGAAAAAAAAAAGGACCATTTATTAATAAATTCAAAACGTTTTAAAAAAGTCCCAGGGATACATGTAATAAAATATCAATCTTTTATAGAGAATATTATTTTTAAGCATACAGCTTTTAATAGAGAAGGCTTTGCGCTTGGAGCTGTTATAGCTGCAGAATGGATAAGTTATAAAAAAGGAATTTTCTCTATGAAAGATGTTCTCGAGATAGAATAATTACCAGTTTTTGTAATAATGAATGGAATTCTTTGGTAGTTGTTTATTTTGCAACCTTTTATTATTCCTCTTTTCAAAGAAAAAACTTAACTGGTAATATGGAAAATGACCTTCTTTGATTAATGTTAATGCATACTTTATACAAAATTGCTTATCTTAGATAAGTGAAAAAACTTATTTCAATAAATTATCCTATTTATTTTGGAAGTAAATCATACAAAAAATTTAAAATATTTTTATCTAAAAATAATATATCAAATTTCTTTATTTTATGTGACAATAATACAGAAAAATTCTGTTTAAAACATTTACAAAAGAAAGTTTCAATATTAAGGAAATCTCAAGTTATAGCTATTTTTTCTGGAGAGAGAGTTAAAAATATAGAAAGTTCCTTATACATTTGGAGGGCTCTATCAGCCTATCGAGCTGATAGAAATAGCCTACTAATAAATTTAGGTGGAGGAGTTATTAATGATATAGGAGGATTTTCTGCTACTCTATTTAAGAGAGGGTTTTATTTTATTCATATTCCAACTACATTATTATCTATGGTAGATGCTTCTATTGGAGGAAAATCTGGAATAGATTTAGATCATATTAAAAATGAAATTGGAATCTTTAGCTTTCCAAAGCTAATTATTATAGATTTTCATTATTTGAAAACCTTATGTTATAGAGAAATAGTTTCAGGGAAAGCAGAAATGTTAAAACATGGATTGATTTACCAAAAAAATCTATGGATAAAACTTAAAAAGAAAGTTATAGAAAAAAAACATTTCTGTAATACAGAGATTGTTCCATCTGTAACAATAAAACAAAATATTATTAAAAAAGATCCTTATGAAATAAAAGGATTACGAAAAGTACTTAATTTTGGTCATTCAATCGGACATGGAATAGAGAGTTCTTTTCTTATAGATCGTTATACTTTTTTACACGGAGAAGCTATTTCAATAGGGATGCTATGTGAAACATGGATCTCTTATCTTTATAATAAGTTTCCTTTATCGGAACATGAAGATATTAAAAATTATCTTTTAGATAATTATAGTTTTCCCATCATTAAAACTTTTGTATTACAAAAAATTATTAATCATATACGACATGATAAGAAAAATATAAAAGAAAATATAATCTTTTCCTTATTAAAATCAATTGGTAATTGTAGCTTTGATCATCAAATTTCTATTGAAAGCATTAAAAATGCTTTATTCTTAATAAGAAAGTATAAATTCTAATGACTGAAAAACTTATACCAATAAATATTGAAAATGAAATAAAAACATCCTACATAGATTACTCCATGTCTGTTATAGTTTCAAGAGCTTTACCTGATGTTAGAGATGGATTAAAACCAGTACATCGACGTGTTCTTTTTAGCATGTATGAACTTGGAATGATATACAATAGACCATATAAAAAATCAGCAAGAGTAGTGGGCGAAGTTCTTGCTAAATATCACCCACATGGTGATTCTTCAGTTTATGAGACTATGGTAAGAATGGCTCAAAAATGGTCTTTACGTTATTTATTAATAGATGGACAAGGTAATTTTGGGTCTGTAGATGGTGATTCTGCTGCAGCTATGCGTTATACAGAAGTCCGTTTACAAAAAATATCGGAAGAGATGCTAACTGATCTTGAAAAAAAAACGGTAAAAACTAAATTTAATTTTGACGACTCCTTAGAAGAACCTACGGTACTTCCAACCAGAATTCCAAATCTTTTAATAAATGGTTCATCAGGAATTGCTGTTGGAATGGCAACTAACATGGCTCCTCATAATTTAGGTGAATGTATAGACGCTATTTGTGCATATATCGATAATCCTGATCGAAATGTTGATGATTTTATCAAATATCTAAAAGCTCCTGATTTTCCAACAGGAGGTATTATTTATGGTATAGAAGGAATACAGGACTCTTTTAGAACTGGAAAAGGCAGAATAATATTACGTGCAAAAGTTAGATTAGAAGAAATAAACAAAAGAAATTGTCTTATTGTAGAAGAGATTCCTTATCAAATTAATAAGGCAGAAATGATTTCTAAATCTTCTGAAATGATTAAAGAAGGGAAACTAGAAGGAATTTTAAATATTCGGGATGAATCTAATCGAAAAGGAATTCGTATTGTTTACATTTTAAAACAAGATACCTCACCAAATATTATACTGAATAATTTGTTTAAAAAAACAATGTTACAAACTTCATTTAATATTAATAATATCGCTTTAGTAAATGGACAACCATTACAGCTTAATTTAAAAAGTTTAATTAAATATTTTGTAGATCATAGGCAAGAGATTGTTATTCGTAGGACTCAATTTGAGTTGCAAAAAGCGAAAGATCGGTGTCATATTTTGGATGGATTATTAGTGGCATTAGATAATTTAGATATTGTAATTACACATATTAAAAAATCTAAAACTCCTGATAAAGCAATAGAAGAACTTGTAAAAAAATTTAAATTTTCTGAAAAACAGACTCGTGCTATTTTAGATATCCGGCTTCAACGTTTAACAGGATTAGAACATGAAAAAATAAAATATGAAGTCGTTGATCTTTCTAATTCTATTAATAATAATCAAGAAATTCTTGAACAAAAGAAATTTAGTATGAAAATAATAAAGAATGAATTGTTAAACATTAAAAAAAAATATTCAGACAATCGTAGGACATTAATTGAATCTCTTGGGAAAGAAGTAACTATAGAAGATTTAATTTACGATGAACAGATGGTCTTAACTATCTCTCATTTTGGATATATAAAACGTACTCCTCTTTCAGAATATAAAAGACAATTGAGAGGAGGTATAGGAAATAGAGGAGCTATTACAAAAAATGAAGATTATCTAGAACATATACTTGTAGCAACAAACCATCAATATATCCTTTTTTTTACAAAGAAAGGGAAATGTTACTGTAAGCGGGTTTATGAGGTTCCTGAAAGATCTAAAAAATCAAAAGGAAGATATATCCAAAATTTATTTCAAATCATTCCAGACGATAATATACAAGCTTATCTTATAATAGGCAATATTAAGGATTCTAAATTTGTAGATAACCATTATGTTGTTATTGTAACAGAGAATGGAAATATAAAAAAAACACCGTTATTACAGTTTTCTAAACCCAGAATACATGGAATAAAAGCAATTTCTATTCGTGACGGTGACACACTTTTAGAAGCTATAATAACTAACGGACAATGTGAAATTATTTTAGCGATTAAAAGTGGTAAAGCCATTAGATTTACCGAAGATAAAGTTCGTTCAATGGGAAGACTTGCTATGGGCGTAGTAGGAATAAACCTTGAAAAAAATGATAAAGTAATAGGCATGATATGCTTAGAAAAAGAAATAAAAGAAGATATTTTAGTAGTTTCAGAAAAAGGATATGGAAAAAGATCTTTGTTAGATGATTATAGAGTAACTAATAGATATTGTAAAGGAATAAAAACCTTTAATATTACTAGAAAAACAGGAAATTTAATTGCTATTAAAAATGTATCAGATAGCAATGACCTTATTATTATAAATAAATCTGGGTATACTATAAGATTATCTGTGTCTTCTCTACCAATAATGAGACGAGCGACTCAAGGAGTAAAGTTAGTCCAATTAAAAAAAGGTGATTCAATTGCGTCTGTTGAAAAAATTAAATTATCATAAGAATTGGATCTTCTAAATATTTTTTAATACTTAGTAGAAACGTACTTCCTTCTTGACCATCTATTACACGATGGTCGCAAGCTAAACTTAGCTTCATAATATTTCCTGAAACAACTATCCCATCTATTATAACAGGTTTTTCCAATATTGCACCAACAGAAAGAATACATGAATTTGGTTGATTGATAATAGAAGTGAAGCTTTCTATCCCAAACATACCTAAATTAGAAATTGTAAACGTACTTCCTTCTAGATCTTCTTTAGATAGCGTGCGTTTTCTAGCTTTTCTAGCTTTTTCTTTAACTTCTAAAGAAATTTGTAGAAGAGATTTTTGATCTGCATCAAAAATTACAGGGACAAGTAAACCATCTTCTACAGCTATGGCTACTCCAATATGAATACCAGTATGATAGATGGTTTTATCATTCGTCCATGAAGAATTTATAATAGGATTATCTTTTAAGGATAAAGCAGCCGCTTTAATAAAAATATCATTAAAAGATATTTTTTCTTCTTCTTTTAAATTTTTATTGATGATTGTTCTAGATTTAATAGAATTTTTCATATCAACCTCAATAATCAAGTAATAGTGAGGAGCAGTGAATTTAGATTCAGATAATCTTTTTGCAATTAATTTTCTTATTGACGAGTTAATAACTTCATTTGCAGTTAAACTATTACTCTTAGTAGAAGCATTCATTTTTTTATCAATTTCTATTTGATATTTTTCTATATCTCGTTTTATAATTCGTCCATTTGTTCCTGTTCCTTTAATATCTTCTAAAGAAATTGACTTTTGTTTTGCCATTATTTTGGCTAATGGAGAAACAAATAACTTTCCATTATTCTTTTCATTATTCTTTTCATTCTTTAGAGACAGTAAATTATTTACATCTAAATTTGTACTTTCTCCTATAATAGCGAGTAAACTATCTACTTTAGCGCTTTTCCCTTCTGGAACTCCTATATATATTAGAAAACCATTAGAATCTGATTCAAACTCTTGAATAGCTTTATCAGTTTCGATTTCAGCTAATAAATCTCCTTCAGAAATCTTTTCACCAACTTTTTTATGCCATTTTATTACAGTCCCCTCTTCCATTGTATCGCTTAATCGGGGCATAGTTATAAATTCTGCCATTTTAATAAATTAAATTGTTTTATCATAGACCATATTATACATATTATCTATTGGTGGAAAATCAGATCTTTCTGCATATTCTACACATTCTTCTATACTATTTTTAACTTCTTCTTCTATTACTTTAAATGTTTCTTCATTAGCCCATTTATTATTTAATAAATGGTTTTTTACAACTAAAATAGGATCATTTTTTTTATATTTTTCTATTTCTTCTTTATTTCGATAAGATTCAGCATCAGACATAGAATGACCTCTAAATCTATACGTTTTTAGTTCTAAAAACGTTGGACCTTTTCCTAATCTTGCTCTCTCTAAAGCTTCATCCGCAGCTCCAGCGATTTTTACTGGATTCATCCCATCAACAGGACGAGATGGTATGTTATAAGATCTCCCTATTTTATAGAGATCTGTCAAATTGGCACTTCTTTTTACAGAGGTCCCCATAGCATATAAATTATTTTCGCACATAAAAATTATTGGAAGTTTCCAAAGAATAGCTAAATTGAAGCTTTCATGTAGAGACCCTTGACGAACTGCCCCGTCTCCCATTAAGGTAAAAGTTACTGCATTCCTATCAAAAAATTTATCTGCGAAAGCTATCCCACTTCCTAATGGAATTTGCCCTGCAACTATTCCATGTCCTCCAAAAAATCTATGTTCTTTACTAAAAATATGCATCGATCCACCCATTCCACACGAAGTCCCTGTAATTTTTCCATATAATTCAGCCATTATTTTTTTAGGATCTACTCCAATTGATATTGGTAATATATGACAACGGTATCCTGTAATCATACTATCTTTGCTCAAATCCATGACATAAGAGATTCCTGCTGGTATTGCTTCTTGTCCAGAATATAGATGTAAAAATCCTCTTATTTTTTGTTTAATATATAAAGAACGACACTTATCTTCGAATTTTCTCCAATAAACCATATTATAATACCATTTAAAATAAGTATTCTTTGTTATTTCTTTCATTTTTTTACTTAAAATATATAAAAAAATATTGTGTACTTCATATTGTTTTTTCTTTAAAAAATGTTTAATATCATATAAGTTTTTAATGTAATTTTAAATAAAAAACTTATAACCAAGTTAACTATCCAAATTATTTTATTCTCAGCATTGAAAAGAATGAAGAGCTCATCTTTTTCAAAGAGACTTAATTTAAACTCTTTAAATAGTTTCCTTCTTCTTTTACTTCTTTTTAAGAGAGAAAAAATAAGATCTCCTTTTTTCCAATTTCTTAAGTAAAGAGGCCAAGAAATTACGGTATAATCCATAGATATCAGAGCCTTTTGATCCATAAAATCATTCACTTCAAGGTAAAGTTTAAAACGAGAAATTTTATTCCTTTTCTGTTGAAAATTAACTACTAAACTTCTTCTATTGTGTAATAATTTATATTTTTTAGAATAAATATGTTTTCCACTTGAAGTCTGTAACAATCTATTTATATCAAAAATATTATAAAAACCATAGGGGAAAAACAATCTATATAAAAAGAGATTAAGTGGTCTTATTTTTTTTAAAATCCTTGTATTTATTTCCCAAAAAAAAGGATACTTCACAAAAGTTATCGTTATTATTTTAAAAATAATACTATTTGTTTGTTGTATAAATATGTAATCATTTTTTACAAAGAACATAGTTTTAGAATTCAAATCAAAATAATTAGTGATAAGATCATTACGAATTATATTTCTAAAATATTTAAAACATTGATTACTTGTATCTTCTCTCCACCAAATATTATTATTTTTAGCATATTGCAATATTTTTGTTTTAGTGAATGGTAATAAAGGTCGCAATAAATATTTAGAGTTATCTTGAATACTTCCTAATCCTTTTAAATTAGAAGAACGAAATAAATTCATAAAAAAAGTTTCTAATGCATCATTAAAATGATGACCTAAAATAATATAACTAGCGTCTATATCTTTTAATATTCTAAAAAACCAACCATAACGCAAATTACGTGCAGTCATTTGTATAGATTTTTTTTTTTCTATACTATAGGCTTTAGTTTTAAACTTTCTAGTATAAAAAGGAATTTTTTGATGGTTACAAAAATCTTTAATAAAACATTCATCTTCCTTTGAGTCACTATTTCTCAATTGAAAATTTGCATGCACTACACTAATATATAGTTTAGTGTATTTTAATATTTCTAGCAAAACCATACTATCTAATCCACCACTTACAGCAATTAAAATATGTTTTCTTAAAGAAAAAAGTTTATTTAAACGGCTTAATAAATCCATTTTTATAAGAAATAATAGATAATTTTTTATGAATAGAAAAAGCAATATCTTCAGGAAAGCGATTTACTATTTCTAATTTATAATTAGATTTATTGTAATTTTTAAAACGATTTGAAAGATGTTTATGGATAAAATAAAGAAGTTTTTCATCTGATAATGAAGAAATAAGTGGGCGTTTATATTTTTGAAAACGAATACGTTTAAAAATTTCTTTTGAACTTAGATGTAAATAAAAGGTTATTCCTAACCTCTTAAACAAAGAAATATTCTTTCTAAAACAAGGACTCCCTCCTCCAGTCGATATAACAATTTTTTTTTTTATACTTTTAAAAAAAAGTAAAACATTCGTTTCAATTATTCTAAAATAATTTTCACCGTTTTTTACGAAGATATTATGTATATCTTGTTTTTTCCAAGTAATAATTAGATCATCTAAATCGTAATATTTTTCTCCTAAAGAGAAAGATAATAACTGACCGACAGTGGTCTTACCACTACCCATATATCCTATTAAAATAATATCCATATTACGACCTGGTAGCTCAGTTTGGCAGAGCATTACACTTTTAATGTAAGGGTCCTGGGTTCGAATTCCAGCCAGGTCACTAAAACTCTTATCTCCACACCTTAACTATTTTTTAGTATATTCGATACCGACATTTTTAAGGATTTTAGACCTTTTAAATAATGAGAAGAAACGTAATATATTTCTATATTATGTGGAAGGTGAAGGTTATTTTTCATATTTTCTTCAATCAAATCATATTTGGAAATTGCTAACAAACGATCTTTCTCTAAAAGATTTTGTCTGTAATAAGAAAGTTCTTGTAACAGAGTTTTATAGTTATGGAGAAAATTATTTTCGTTAGCAGCAATTAAAAATAATAAAATTCTATTACGTTCGATATGTTGTAAAAACCGTAAACCAAGCCCTTTTCCTTTACTTGCTCCTTTTATTATACCTGGAATATCTGAAATAATAAAAGATTTTTCCTCTTTATATTTTACTAAACCTATGTTTGGAGTTATAGTCGTAAAAGCATAATTTCCAATTTTGGGTTTAGCTGCTGAAAGGACTGAAAGTAAAGTGGATTTACCTGAATTTGGTCTACCAACTAATCCGACATCAGCTAATATTTTTAACTCTAAATTAACCCAGAGTTCTATTCCTTGTAAGCCAAATTGGGAATATAGAGGTGTTCTTTTAATAGAAGAACTATAATGCCAATTTCCTAAGCCACCTTTACCTCCTGGAATTAGTATGCTTTCTTGTTTATTATGCAAAATTTCACATAATATATTTCCTTGTTGATCTTTAGCGATGGTTCCTATTGGAACGTTTAATATAAGTTTTTTTCCTGAAGCCCCCCTTTTTCGCGATTTTTGTCCTGTTAACCCATTTTTAGCTTTATAGTTTTTATTATATCTGAAGTGTAATAAAGTCCCTATATTAGAATCTCCACGTAAGAAAATGCTTCCTCCATCACCTCCATCACCTCCATCAGGGCCACCTTTATAAACAAATTTTTCACGTCTAAAATGTACGATCCCATTTCCACCATCTCCACTTCTACAAAAAATACTTACTTTATCTATAAAACTTTCAAAAGTCATAGGTGTGATATAATCTTTACGTAAAGATTATAAATGAATGCATTTTCCATAAGCGTTGGCTATAGCTTCAATTACACCTTCGCTTAAAGTTGGATGAGGGTGTATAGTATTTAAAATATCATGAGCAGTCGTTTCAAGTTTACGAGCAACTACTGCTTCCATTATCATTTCAGTGACGCCTTTTCCTATCATATGACATCCTAGCCATTCTCCATAATTAGCATCGAAAATAACTTTAATAAAGCCTTCTTTCTCTCCATTAGCATTTGCCTTTCCTAATGCAGAAAAAATAAATTTACCAACTTTAATTTTATAACCCTTTTTTATAGCTTTTTCCTCAGTAAGCCCTACAGAAGAAATTTCAGGTATACAATAAATGCAACTAGGAATATTTCTATAATCTAATGGAGAAGGATTCAGTCCTTTTATATTATCTACACAAATAATAGCTTCTGCAGAAGCTATATGTGCTAAAGAAGGACCATCAACTAAATCGCCTATTGCAAAATATCCTTCAACAGGCGTACGATAAAAATCATCAACTAAAATTCGTCCTTTTTCTAAAGGAATTCCTACTATCTCTAATCCTAAATTTTCTATATTAGGGGTTACACCAACAGCGGATAGAGCAATATCCGCTTCTATCTTATATTTTGTTTTAGAGTCTTTAATAGATAGATGAACTCCTGTTTTTGAGATATTTACTTCGTCGATACAAGAAGAAGTAAATATTTTTATTCCTTGTTTTTTAAAGGCGCTTTCTAATTCTTTGGATATATCAATATCTTCAAGTGGCACAATTCGATTCATAGTTTCTATCAAACTGACTTGAACGCCCATCGCATTATAAAAGAAAGCGAACTCTACACCAATAGCTCCTGATCCAATTATTACCATCCTTTTAGGAAGTGAAGAAAGAGTAAGAGCCTCTCTATATCCTATAACTTTCTTTCCATCTTGATGAATATTCTGTATATATTTTGAACTTGCTCCTGTAGCGATAATAATGAAATATGCTTTATACTCCATCTCTTTTCCTTCAGTAGTAATAATCCTAATTTTTTTTCCTTCTTTTAATTCTGCTTTACCAAAGAAAACGGTAATCCTATTTTTTTGCATTAGAAAATTAATACCTTTACTCATCTTTTCTGATACTGCTCTACTCCGAGCAATAATGCTACTAAAATTTAGCTGAATATTTTCTGATGATTTTATCCCGTATAATGAAGCTTTTTTTAAAGTAGAAAATATTTGGGCGCTAGTTAATAGAGCTTTCGAAGGAATACACCCCCAATTTAAACAAATACCGCCTAAATTTTCTTTTTCTATTATTGCTGTTTTAAACCCTAGCTGAGCCGCTCTTATAGCAGCTACATAACCACCAGGACCCGATCCTATAATTACTAAATCAAAAGACATAAAATAAATATTATATAATTAAAGACAAGTTAATAGTCTTTAGGAAGGGAGCAAAACTCATTCTATTAAATGTCAGAATGACAATAAGACTATTAGGCAAAACTTTGGATTTACCTTTTCTTAATTATTTAATAAATGAACTTAGATAATAAAAATGAAAGTGTAAAAAGCGTTTTAGAGAGAGAGCTTTTTAGAAAAAAAATTGGAGAACAAAAGAAAAATTTTTTACGTCTTTTTTCAGATTTTGAAAATTATAAAAAGCGTATACAAAAAGAAAAATTTGAATTAGTTAAACTCGCCAACCAAGAAGTAATTGTAGAATTACTCCCTATTCTTGATGATTTTGACCGCTGTTTATTAGAAATAAAAAAAGATAATACCGGGAATTATATTTACGGAATTAATTTGATATACGAAAAACTTTTTAGTTTTCTTAAAAAGAAAGGTATTAAGCAGATTAAAACAAAGAAAGGAGATGATTTTAGTACAGATATTCATGAAGCTTTGTCTCAAATTCCAGCTCCTTCAAAAGACCTTAAAGGTAAAATCATTGATATTGTAGATATGGGTTATATACTATACGATAAAGTAATACGTCATGCAAAAGTAATTGTTGCAAAATAAAAATTTATGAAAAAAAAAGATTATTATAGTATACTTGGAGTCTCAAAAACTGCATCTTCAGATGATATCAAGAAAGCCTATCGAAAATTAGCTATTCGCTATCATCCTGACAAAAATCCAGGCAATAAAATTGCAGAAGAAAAATTTAAAGAAGCTGCTGAAGCTTATGAAGTCCTAAACTCTCCTGAAAAAAGAAATATTTATGATAAATTTGGATATGAAGGATTAGGAGGAATAAATGCTTCAAACAGAGGGACTGGCTATACGAATGTAGGAGATATTTTTGGAGAATTTTTTGGCTCTGCTTTCTCAAGTTTTAGTTTTACAGGAGGGCGTAGTTTTAAGGGACGTGATTTACGTATTCGTATAAGACTTTCTTTGGAAGAAGTCTCTAGAGGAGTAGAAAAGAAAGTTAAAGTTAAGCGAATGAAAAAAGCTAAGGGTGTAAGATTTAAAACTTGTATCCAGTGCAATGGAAATGGTAAAACTTCTTCTATTAAAAATACTGTTATTGGGAAATTTAAAAGAATGATTACCTGTAATAACTGTAATGGCAGTGGAAAAATGGTAGATAATATTCCTACTGGAGCTAATAGACAAGGAATGATTCATGAAGAAGAGCTAGTAAATATTTCTATTCCTCCAGGAATAACAAAAGGCATGCAGTTAAAATTATCAGGAAAAGGAAATGAAGGGGATCATTTTGAAGGAGCTCCTGGAGATTTAATCGTAATAATTGAGGAATCTCCGCATGAGATTTTCAAGAGAGATGGAATTAATATTCATTATAACCTATACATTACGATTCCGGAAGCTATTTTAGGTACAACAAAAGAGATTCCTACTTTAAATAATGAAAAAGTCAGACTTTTTATAGAAAGTGGAGTAGATTCTGGTAAAATTTTTAGACTAAAAGGAAAAGGAATTCGTAATATTGAAAACCATAACTATAATAATGGTGATCTATTAGTTCAGATCTTTGTCTGGACTCCAAAAAAAGTTAGTAGGGAGATAAAACAAATTTTTGAAAAAATTAAAAATGATGAAAATTTTAAACCAAAACCATGAGAAAAGTAATTTTAGGTTTATCAGGTGGAGTGGATTCTAGTGTAGCTGCTATTATTCTAAAAGACCAAGGTTATGAAGTAATTGGTATATTTTTAAGAAACTGGAACTATCCAAATTATAGAGAAAATGAAAAATGCTATTGGATAGAGGATAGTATAGATGCAATGTTAGTTTGTCAGAAGTTAAATCTACCTTTTCATATTATAGATATGAGTATTGAATATAAAAAAATAATAGTTGATTACATGTTTAATGAATATTTAAGAGGAAGAACTCCTAATCCTGATGTTTTATGTAATCGGGAGATAAAGTTCAATATTTTTCTAAAACAAGCGATTTCTCTTGAGGCGGATTTTATTGCAACGGGACACTATGCTATATGTAAAAAAAAAAATAAAAGAAATTACATAACTTATCAATTGTTAGAAGGAGCAGATAAAAAAAAAGATCAGTCTTACTTTCTCTGTCAACTAAATCAAGAACAACTTTCCAAGTCCATATTTCCAATTGGGAAATTTAATAAAAACCAAGTAAGAAAAAAAGCAGAATTTGCTGGCTTGATTACTTCTAAAAAAAAAGATTCACAAGGACTTTGCTTTGTTGGAAAAGTACGCATTTCAGACTTTTTACAAACTTATTTGAGATGTAAAATGGGAGATATTATAGAAATAACTTATGATGATCCTATTTACCAATCGCCTATTATCCCAATTGATAATAAAGAAGAAGGGTTTATTTCTATTTTTAGAAAAAGAAGAAAATATAACTTTGGTAAAGTAATTGGGAAACATTATGGGGCACATTTATTTACAAAAGGACAACGTAAAGGTATTAGAATAGGCGGCTATACAGAAGGTCTATTTATCCTAGACACAGATATTGATAATAATATAGTGTTTGTCGGGATGGGAGAAAATCATCCAGGACTTTATAAAAGTGCACTCTTTATAAAAGAAAAGGATATTCACTGGATAAGAGAAGATTTAGCCTTGTTTCAAGAAAAAGAACTAAACGTAAAATGTCGCATTAGATATAGACAAGATTTCCAATCTGTAAAATTACAACGTGCAAAAAAAGGACTTTATATAACTTTTCAAAAGCCTCAGAAAGCTATAACCGAAGGTCAATTTGCTGCGTGGTATTTAAAAAAAGAACTGATTGGATCAGGTATGATATCTTGACGTTTCAGAGCTCTTAATTTACATTTAAATAGGCTTTAAGAATGCTGCTATGTGAACTTTTACGAAGTTTTTTACATGCTTGTTCTTTAATTTGACGGACACGTTCTCTTGTTAGGTCGTGTTCTTGCCCTATTTCTTCAAGAGTTCTAGGAGGTTTTCCATCTAAACCAAAACATTTTTCAGTAATATCACGCTCTCTTGGAGATAGTTTACTCATTAAACGATTGATATCTATGCGAAGTGACTCTTTGATAAGACTATCATCAGGCATAGGTGATTCATCAGAATATATGATATCATATAAATTAGAATCTTCTCCATCTTCTAATGGAGCATCCATCGAAATATATTTTCCAGTAACTTTTATAGAATCTTTTATATCCTCTTCATTTATATCAAGAACCTCTCCTATTTCTTGTGCTGATGGAGCACGTTCATATTTTTGTTCAAGAAAATTATACGTTTTGTTAACTTTACTCATCAAAGCACATTTATTCATAGGTAAACGAACCAAACGTGAACTCTCAGCTATAGCTTGCATTATTGATTGTCTGCACCACCAAACAGCATAAGAAATAAATTTAAATCCTTTTGTTGGATCAAAACGCTTAGCTGCCTTTATAAGACCTAAATTCCCTTCATTAATTAGATCCCCAAGACTTAACCCTTGATTCTGATATTGCTTACTCACAGAAACGACAAAACGTAAATTTGCCTTTACTAACTTATTTAGGGCAATTGAATCACCTTTTTTAATTCGGAGGGCTAATTCTACTTCTTCTTCAGTAGATAGAAGAGACTCTTTTCCAATTTCATGTAAATATTTATCTAATGAAGGTGTTTCTCGGTTGGTTACTTGTTTAGTAATTTTAAGTTGTCTCATAATAATAATACATCATTTCTCATTTATCACTTAAGACTAGGTAAAAGTATCTTTCTAGATATTCTAATTTTTCTATCTATTAGTAGAAATTTTACCCTAATGATATCTCCTATTTTTAATACATCTTCAACATTTTTTAACAGCTCCCAGTTTATTTCTGATATATGTAAGAAAAAATCTTGTCCAGGTAAAATTTCTACTATAGCTCCAAACTCTTTAATAGACTTTACTTTTGCATCATAAATACCTCCTAATTCTGGTAGGAATGTAATGTTTTTAATGCAATCAGCAGCTTTATTAATTTTGTTCTCTTCTTTCCCATATATTTCTATTATCCCAAATTCTCCTAATTCTTTTAGGTAAATAGTTGTATTTGTTTTTTTTTGAATCTCTTGAATATTTTTTCCTCCAGGGCCTATTACACAACCAATAGACTCCTTAGGAATATTTAAATGAAAGATTTTAGGAGTATTTTGTCTCATAGACCCTCTTGGAATAGAGAGTGCTTTTAACATATCATTTAATATAAATATTCGTCCTTGATAAGCTTGTTTAAATACTTTTTTCAATATATTATAAGATACACCATCAATTTTAATATCCATCTGACATGCTGTAATTCCTTTTTTTGTTCCTGCTACTTTCAAATCCATATCCCCAATAAAATCTTCATCCCCTATTATATCTGAAAGAATAATCTCCTTCCCTTTGTCCATAAGATATCCCATCGCTATACCAGAGACAGCGCTTTTAATAAAAATCCCAGCATCCATCAATGCTAACGATGCGGAACAAACAGTAGCCATAGATGAGGATCCGTTCGATTCTAAAATGTCCGACACGATACGTATAGTATATTGTATATTTTCAGGTATAATATATTTTAATGCTGACTGTGCAAGATTTCCATGTCCTACTTCTCTTCGAGATACTCCTCGTAAAAGTTTAATCTCTCCCGTTGCAAACGGAGGAAAATTATAGTGTAAATAAAACTTTTCATTTTCTTCTTTAAGGTTAATGGCATTATCTATACGATTAACATCGATAGATGATCCCAAAGTTATATAAGAAAGAGATTGAGTCTCTCCTCTTATAAATAAAGCTGAACCATGTGCACTTGGAATACAATCAACAGCACTAAATAAAGATCGTATTTCTTTTGAATTTCGTCCATCAATGCGATAATTTTCTCTAATTATTAAGTCACGAATTGTTTCTCTCTTTAACTGAAGATAATAATTCTGCATAAGTTTCTTTGGCTCTAATATTTCTTTCTCTTTATCATAAAAGATTTTAATTAAAGATTTTTTTACTTTTTTTGCTAAAAGTACTTGAGCTTCTATCTGATTTTTTATTGCTTTATGAGCGAAAATAATAGCCTCTAATACTTCTTCTTCTGATATTTCTTTCATTTCTCCTTCCATCATAATTATAGACTCTTTAGAACCTCCTATTACTAGATCGATATCTGAAATTAAAACATCATGAAAACTAGGATTGAGAATCAATTTTCCTCCATTTATTCTAACTAAACGAACATCAGCAATAGGACCATAAAACGGAATATCTGAAATGCATAAAGCAGAGGAAGCTGCTAAAACTGCTATTACGTTCGGTAATATTTCCTCATCATATGAAAGTAAAGCAACCATTATTTGAATATCTGCGAATAAGTTTTTTGGAAATAAAGGACGTAAGACACGATCAATAAGACGCATTGTTAATATTTCGTCCTCAAAAACTCTTCCTTCTCTCTTTATAAAACCTCCTGGGATTTTGCCTACGGCAGAATAATTCTGCCTATAATCTACGATAAGAGGTAAGATATCTTCTCTTCCCTCTTGTTTTCCATCTGCCGTGACGACAGTTGCCAAAAGCATAGTATTCCCCATACTAACGACAACGGAACCATTAGACTGTTTAGCAAATAAACCAGTATTTAACATTATGTTTCTTCCATCTGAAAGATGTATATTATATAAAATAGGATGAGATATCATCTAATTTATTATTTATTAATGATGTTTCTATATATTTCAATATTACTATTCTTTATATATTTTAGTAGCTTACGACGCTTTCCAACTAAAAGTATTAAGGATTTTTGAGAATTTAGATCTTTTTTATGTCTTTTAAGATGTTCAGTAATATGTTGTATTCTATCAGAAAATCGGTTAATTTGAACTTCGGAAGATCCTTTATCGTAATGAGATCTTACTAATTTTTTCCTCATAAAAAATGATATATGTGCAAATATAAATAAAAGAAACATGCGAAAAAAGTTTTCTCATCAAAGGCTAAAGGCTAAAGCTCATGGTTTATCTATAATAGATATTTGTTCACCTAAAGAAAATCACATTTTTGTAATACCGAATTACATATTTTTTTTTATATTTATATTATGAAAAAAGAAATTCATCCAATTAACTATAGAGTAGTTGCTTTTAAAGATATGAGCAACGAAGAAGTTTTTTTATGCCGTTCGACGGCTGATACAAAAGAAAGTATAGAGATAAATGGAGTAACTTATCCATTGATAAAAATAGAAATCTCAAGGAGTTCACATCCGTTTTTTACAGGGAAAATGAAATTTGTAGATACGGCAGGTAGAATAGATAAATATTATAAAAAATATAGTAGAAAGAACTAACCATAACAATAGCGATAAGGGTTTTATAGCTTCCATGAACAATTTGCACCAGGACCAGAGTCTAAATCATCAAAAAGGGCACTATTGTATTTTATCTGAGCAGCTATAGCTATCATAGCAGCATTATCAGTAGTAAATTCTATTGGAAGATAGTACAATTTCCATCCTTTTTTACTTGCAACTTTACTAATTTTTTTACGTAAATATGAATTTGCAGAAACTCCTCCTGATAAAGCAATAGAAGAAATCTTAGTTTGCTTTATTGCTAAAACAATCTTATCAAATAGTAAATCTATCAATGATTTCTGTGCTGAGGCACAGATATCATAAAGGTTATTTTTAATAAATTTTGGGTCTTTTTTCAATTCTTTATGTATAAAAGAGAAAAATTGTGTTTTAAATCCACTAAAACTAAAATCTAGTCCAACTATTTTAGGTTTAGAAAAGATAAATTTTTTAGGATCACCATTCCTAGCGTAATAATCAATCCATATTCCCCCAGGATAATGTAATCCTATTATTTTAGCAATCTTATCAAAAGCCTCTCCAACAGCATCATCTATAGTATGACCTAAAACCTTCATCTTAAAAAAATTTTCTACTAGGACTATTTGAGAATGTCCTCCACTTATTGTTAAACATAAAAAAGGAAAATTAGGCGTCGACTTTCCTTCGATAGCTATAAAATGAGATAATATATGAGCCTGGATGTGATGGACTCCTATAACAGGAATCATTAAGGCCATGGCCAGTGACTTAGCAAAACTATAGCCAATAAGTAAAGATCCAATTAGTCCTGGCCCTTTAGTGAAAGCAACTGCACTAATTTGTTTTTTTACTATATTGGCTTCAAATACAGCCTGATGAACTAAAAGAACGAGATCTCGTTGATGATATCTTGAAGCTATTTCAGGAAGAACTCCTCCATAAACATTGTGTATATGTTGAACTCCTATAATATTTGACATTATTGAATTTCCTTTTATAATAGATACAGCTGTATCATCACAAGATGATTCTATTGCAAGTAAAATCGGTGTTTTCATGACAAAAAAAAATTATAACAATCATATATCTCTTGGAGAGTTGCCGGAGTTGGTTAACGGAATAGTTTGCTAAACTATTTACCTATGCGTAAACGTGGGCTCGTTTCCCACACTCTCCACTACAATAATATTATTGTGTTTTTTCTACAACTGAATCAATAAGTGATCATAAAAAAATTAAAAGGAAAAACATTGATCGTAATACTCTTTAAAATTGGATCTACAAGGAAAGAAAAAGGATTGCGTATGTTTTACCTTATAAATAGAAAAGGAATATCAAAAATAGGAGTTTGTGTAGCAAAAAAACAAATTAGAGGCTCTGTAGAAAGAAACGTTATCAAAAGAAGAATAAGAGTAGCTTATAAAAGCTTTATAAAAAAGATAGACTTCTTACAAAGAAAATTATTCATATTTTTTTTTTGGAATACAAAAAAAATCCCCTCCTTAAAAAGAGTAAAGAGATTAATGAAGAAAGTCTTTCATATAAATTGGATGGTCTCTTCTCTACGCTAGAATCTTTGAAACTTTAACAAGGGCTTTACAAAAATATTCTGCTTCATCCAAAGTATTGTAAATAGCAAAACTGGCCCTAACTACCCCTACTTCATCTAAAGTCTTCATAATAGGTTGTACACAATGCTGTCCAGCTCTTACAGAAATACCCATTCTATCCAAAATACATCCAACATCAAAGGGATGTTTACCTAATAAATTGAAAGCTATAATAGCTGAACGTGGGGCATCTTTTGCATATAATAAAAGATTAGGATTTTGTTTTAATTCTTTAATAACTTCATTTATACAATATTTTTCATACTTTTGAATACGCTCAATTCCTATTTCCTCTATAAAATTTAAAGCACTTTTCCAAGCTATAATAGCAGAAAGATTAGGTGAACCAGCTTCAAATCTAAATGGAATATTTGCATATAGAGTCCTTTCAAAATTAACTTCCTTAATCATTTCTCCGCCTCCTTGCCAAGGAAAAAACTTTGAAAGTAAATCTCTTTTTCCGTAGAGCACTCCTATTCCGCTAGGACCGTACATTTTGTGTGCTGAAAAAGCATAAAAGTCTACATTAAGCTCTCTTACATCAATCTTAGTATGACCAGATCCCTGTGCTCCATCAATAAAGACCCAAGCGCCTTTGGAATGAGCCATTTCAATCATATTTTTTATTGGATTTTCTACTCCAAAAACGTTTGAAATATGATTAATAGCGACTAATTTTGTACGGGAATTCAATAGGCTTTCAAAAGAGTGTAAATTTAAACAAGCATTATTATCCATTGTAATAACTCTAATATGAAGACTTTTTTTATTAGAAAGCAACTGCCAAGGAACAATATTTGAGTGGTGTTCAACTTCTGACAGTATAATCTCATCCCCAGAGTCTACAAAAGCGCTTATGGAGGAAGCTAACAAATTAATGGATTCAGTAGTTCCTTTAGTAAAGATAATTTCTTCACTATTTGTAGCATTGATAAATCTACACATAGCTTCACGACTTTCTTCTATAGCTTTTGTAGCTAATTCACCTATATAGTGAACTCCTCTATGAACATTGGCATTAAAAGTACGATAATACGCATCTATCGACCGCAATACGTTTAATGGTTTTTGGGTAGTAGAAGCATTATCTAGATAAATACATGGGTTATCATAGATACTTTGATAAAAGATTGGAAATTCTTTCCGTAATTCACTGATTTCACTTGAAGAAAACATTTTTATTTATATCTTTTTTTATTAAATTTTTTAATCTTTTAAAGGGAAGAGATGCTAAAATTTCCTTTGAATAAGCAAATAACAATTTCCTTATAGCTTCAGATTTAGGGATTCCTCTAGACCGTAAATAAAAAGTCTCTTGATTATTTAATTGTCCTACTATACATCCATGATAACATTTTACATCTTCAGCAAAAATTTCTAGTTGAGGGTTAGCTTTTACCTTCGCTTCATTCGCAAGTAAAATATTGGTATTATTCTGAATTGCATTAGTTTTTTTAGCAGATTTTAGAACAATGATCTTCCCATTATAAAAGGTCTTCGCCATTTTATCAGAGAACCCTCTATATACATCCCTGCTTCTACCATTCGGTAAAATATGTTCTATTAGAGTGTTATAGATTATATGTTCTTGAAAAATACTAATACCATTAATAATAGAGAGGATTTCCTTCCCTAATTGATGTATAGATAAAAAATTCTTAATGGATACTCCAGGAAATAAAAAAGTATGTATTTTACAAGAACTTCTTTTCTCTTGTAGAATCCATGTCTGATCAAGAAAATAAGTAGTAGAAATATCATTCCTTATTTTACAATAATCTAAAATACTAGATGAATTCATATAAACCTCAGTTGCCGAGCTAAATTTATCTTTTCCTAAATTTAAAGTTTTATGATGTTCAATAATCTTTACACAAGAACCTTTACCTAAAACAATAAAATTTCTAGTTGAGGGTTTAGTAGAAACATACAGTATTTCTATAGGCTTTTCCACAAATTCACCTTCAGTGAAATATAGATAAGCTACTTCTTTCGTAATAAATCTCTCGTAATAAACATCAAAATAAGCTTTATATAGTGATCTCTTATAATGATTTATTCCATCAATAAACACAAAACGAAAGCTATCAAAATCCTCTAATAAAAAATGTAACTTTCGTATTCTTTTTACCAGAGAAGTAAACAATGAATAATTAAAATCATAAGCAATTTTTTTTACCTCTTGTCTTTTTATTTCTAACAAATCTATTGCTTTAGATCGTAAATTAAACATAAATTTATTAATAGGTAAATGTAATTGTTGTTTAACAGTAAAAAAATATACTATCTTTTTTTTAAATTCCATTAAACTTGCTTTTGCTTTATCCAAGAAAACCCTGATTTTTCAATATCTATAGCAAGTTTTTTCCCTCCTGATTTAACCATTTTACCACGAAAAATCACATGAACAAAATCAGGAACAATATATTTCAGTATACGATAATAGTGAGTAATTATTAAAATAGCATTCCTTTTGGACTTAAAGATATTTATGCCTTTAGAAACTATACGCAATGCGTCAATATCTAGACCTGAATCTGTCTCATCTAAAAGAGAAAGTTTTGGGTTAAGCATTGCCATTTGAAAAATTTCATTACGTTTTTTTTCACCTCCTGAAAATCCCTCATTTAAAGACCGAGAAAGAAAATTTTTATCCATTCCAAGGATATTCATTTTTTTACGTATATTTTTCAATATATCGTTTTGGGCCATATCAGATAAACCTCTTGCTCTCCTCAAAGAGTTAACAGATGTTCGTATAAAATTAGTAACAGAGATGCCAGGTATTTCTACAGGATCTTGAAAAGAAAGAAAAATACCTAAATGAGCTCGCTCTTCAGGAGATAGATGAATTATATTTTCCCCTTCAAATACAATAGTTCCCTTTTTTACCTTATATTCTTTCTTTCCTGCAATTACTGAAAACAGTGTGCTTTTTCCTGATCCGTTGGGCCCCATAAAAGCATGTACCTCTCCTGCTTTTATATGTAAATTTATTCCTTTAAGTAAAAAATTTTCTTCTATTGATACGTGAAGATTTTCAATCTTTAGCATTTTAAACCTTTTTAGCCAACAGACCCATCTAAAGATATTTCCAATAATTTACGCGCTTCGACTGCAAATTCTAAAGGTAATTTATTAAGAACTTCTCTACTAAACCCATTGATAATTAAAGAAACAGATTTTTCAAAATCTAGACCTCTCTGATTACAATAAAAAATTTGGTCTTCTTCTATTTTTGAGATAGTTGCTTCATGTTCTATTCTTGCAGAAGAATTTCTTGCTTCTATACATGGAAAAGTGAATGCTCCACATTCATTTCCAATAAGCAAAGAATCACATTGAGAAAAATTTCTTGCATTTTCTGCTTTTAAAGCAACTTTTACCAGACCTCTATAACTATTTTTAGATTTTCCAGCAGAAATTCCCTTAGAAATTATTATACTTTTTGTATTGTTCCCAATATGAATCATTTTAGTTCCTGTATCTGCTTGTTGATAGTTTTTTGTCAATGCTACTGAATAAAATTCTCCGATAGAGTCGTCTCCTTGAAGCAAACAAGACGGATATTTCCAAGTAATAGATGATCCAGTCTCTATTTGTGTCCAAGAAATCTTTGCGTGTCTTTCGCAAATACCACGCTTCGTTACAAAATTATATACCCCTCCATTTCCATCTTTATCACCAGGAAACCAATTTTGAACAGTTGAATATTTAATTTCAGCCCCTTCTAAAGCAATTAATTCTACTACTGCAGCGTGTAACTGATTTTCTTTACGTTGAGGTGCGGTACATCCTTCCAAATAACTTACGTTAGATCCCTTATCAGCAATTACTAAAGTGCGTTCGAATTGACCTATTCCTCCTTCATTTAGTCTAAAATAGGTCGATAACTCCATTGGACAAGAAATTCCCTTTGGAATATAACAAAAAGATCCATCAGAAAAAACCGCTGAGTTCAGCGAAGCATAAAAGTTATCAGTTTTATTAACGACTTTACCAATATATTTTTTTACCAATAAAGGATACTTATTTATAGCGTCACTAATTGAACAGAAGATAATTCCTTTATCTTCTAAACTTTTTTTAAAAGTACTAGCTACTAAAATTGAATCCATTACCACATCAATTGCTATTCTATTTATACTCTTCTGATCTTCAAACGAAAGGCCTAATTTTGTTAAAGTAGATCCTAAATTAGGATCATGGATAGGTTTAATTATAGGCGCAGAATAATAACTAATGTCTTTATATTTTTTTTTTTTTAATATTACATTTCCCCATTTCGGCTCCTTCATTTCTTTCCATAAACGAAAAGCATCTAAGCGCCAATTCTTTAACCAAAAAGGTTCTTTTTTTTTTTCTGAAAGTGTACGAATAGTCTTTTCATTTAATCCTTTCGAAAATTTATCTACCTCAATTGACGTATAAAACCCATATTTGTAATCAAAATCTTTCATTTCTCTAGTTTTCATGATTTACTTCAGTTAAATAAGTTCTATCACAATTTGATAAATATTATCAGGTTTACTCATTGTAAAATAATGAATGATTGGAATTCCGGCTTCTTTAAGTTCTATTGATTGATTAATTGCCCATTCAATTCCTATATAAAATATATCCTTTTTATATTTTATAATTCTCTTTACGAGAATAGTTGGAATCTTAATATAAAAATTAGAAGGAATACTTTTCAGTTGATCTATTGAAGAAATAGGTTTTATACCTGGGATAATGGGAATTTCTAAACCTGAAAAACGCATTATTTCTATATATTCAAAATAATAATTATTATCAAAAAACATTTGTGTCATTACGAAATATGAACCTGCTTTAATTTTTTCAGAAACTCTAAAAACATCTTCTTCTATATTTGGGGCTTCGAAATGTTTTTCTGGATATGATGCGACCCCAATGCAAAAATCAGCAGCATCCCTATTTTTTAATGATTCATCGAGGTAATGACCATTGTTTAATGCTACTACTTGTTTAACAAGTTCTATTGAAAAGTTATTTATATTTGTATCTTTCGATAATTTCATCATATCACCACGTATAATAAGAATATTGTATATTCCTAAAAAATTTAACTCTATCAGTGCATCTTCTGTCATTTGTTTTGTCGTTCCTCTACAAAGTAAATGCGGAATAGCGTCTATTTCGTATTTTGAAATAATAGATTTACATATAGAAACTGTTACTTTTCGTCTTAACATCTTCTGTACTTTATTATCACTATGTGATGTAACGGTTACGAAACGTGGATGAAATTCCATCAAAGTATACAACGTATTAAAATTTTCTAGGACATTTTGATCTCTTAATGGCGGAAGAATTTCAAAAGAATAAATGGTATTTTTTATATTAGCAATGTGCGAAGTAATTTTCATATCTGATCTAATAAAAAAGAATTTCTTTAAATCCAGTGAAAGGAATTAATGTTTCAGGTATTTCTATCGAGCTATCTGTTTGGTAGTTTTCCAGAATAATAGCTAGGACACGTTGTATAGATAGGGAACTACCATTAAGTGAATAGCAAATTTGCGTTTTTCCTCTTCCTCCCGGTTGTTTTTTATAGCGTAATTTAAGTCTATTAGATTGAAAATCTGTACAATTAGATATTGAACTTACTTCTAACCATTTATTTTGAGCATAAGAATAAATTTCAAAGTCATAGGTGATTGCAGAAGTAAACCCCATATCTCCACCACATAAACGAAGTAATCGAAACGGCACATTTAAGGAAATTAAAATCTTTTTTACATGTTGTACCATTTCTTGTAAAGAAAGATCTGCTGATTCAGGCGTAGTGATTTGAATTATTTCAACTTTATCGAATTGATGCAAACGATTTAATCCTCTTACATTGGCTCCATAAGAGCCAGCTTCTCTTCTGAAGCAGGGGGAGTAGGTTGTCATTTTAATAGGTAATTGACTCTCTTTAAGAATTTTCTCACGATAACAGTTCATTAGTGGTATTTCTCCAGTAGGGATAAGATATAGATTATCTTGAGATATATAATACATTTGTTCGTCTTTATCAGGGAGCTGACCTGTAGATATTGCAGCTACAGGCTTCACTAAAAAAGGAATCGCATATTCTATATATCCTCCTTGTAAATTACATTTAATAAAATATTCAATCATTGCTCTATGTAATCTAGCTACTTGTCCTTTGAAAACAGAAAAACCAGACCCACTAATTTTTACTCCCAAATCACACTTTATAAGTTCCATTTTTTTAGACAAATCCCAATGAGAAAATTTTTTGATAGGAGTGGAATTAATGTTTCCATGATTAAATATAATCTCATTATCTTTTGATGAATAGCCTTTCTTTACATATTCGTGTGGAATATTAGGGACTCGAAGTAAGTTTTTTAAAAGCTCTTTACTTACTGAAGATAGTATAGTTTTTCTATAAATAATATATTTCTTTATGTTATAAAATTTAATATAAAGGTGTGATGCTTTTTCTTTTTTACCTATTTGTAAAAGTTTATTTATTTGTCTGGAAATTTTATTGAAAGAAAAAAAAAAAGCATCACGTTTTAATTGTATTCTTCTTTTATCATCCAATATGTATAAAATTTTCTTTATTAGAGATAACATTCCTTCTATTTCTAATATAAAACGTTTTTTAAGGCCTTCTATTACTTTTTCTTTATTTTCTTCTATAAAATGAGCTTGTAACATATTCCCCTAATATACACTCTTACTGTCACTTGTTAAATAACTTCTATATTTCTTTAGTTTGTATTATGTATCTTACATAAGACAAATTTGTGTATAAAATGATAACAAATATCAAAGAGATAATGGTATATAGTCCTATGAAGAAAGAAGAAAAGGAATATTTATTCCATTAGACATGTAAAATTATTGACGTTACTGAAGCTAGTTGACAGATTATACAACAAGTAATATTTTCCTGTTTTATGAAAATAAAAGAATTACTAAAAAAAAATAACCTTATTTTTCAGGAGGTTATTGTTAATGGGTGGGTACGTTTTTTTCGAAGTAATCGTTTTATTGTAGTAAATGATGGCTCTACGTTAGAGAACCTACAGATAATTATTGTAGAATCAACTTTCTCTAAAGAACTATTAAAAAAAATTACAATAGGGATTGCTTTGCAAATAAGAGGAATTATTACAGAAAGTACAGGGAAAAAACAAGTGGCAGAGGTAATTTCTACAGCAATTCAGATTTATAACAAGATATCTGTTATCGAAATTAATAAAACAATTTTACAACCTAAATTTCATAAGCCAGAGACGCTTAGAGCGCAAGCACATTTAAGATTTAGAACAAAATTATTTGGGGCGATAATGCGAATTCGCCATCAACTATCTTTTCTGGTGCATGAATATTTTTATTCTCATGGTTTTTTTTACATAAATACACCTATTATTACTTCTTCAGATCCAGAAGGATTAGGAGATAGGTTTAAAGTAACATTTTTTAATTTAAACGATCTACCAAAAGATGCTAAGCAAGATATAGATTATACAAAGGATTTTTTTGGACGTGAAACTTATCTTTCAGTTTCAGGACAACTAGAAGGAGAAACTGCAGCTCTATCCTTCGGACAAATTTATACATTTGGACCTACTTTTCGAGCAGAAAACTCTAATACTTTAAGGCATTTATCTGAATTTTGGATGATAGAACCTGAAATAGCCTTCTTCGATATTACAGATAATATGAATCTAGCTGAAGAGATTTTAAAATATCTTTTGATAAAAATCTTAAAAAGATGTAAGGAAGATATCTATTTTCTAAATTGTAAGGAAGAGACGCTATTAAAAAATCTACAGTTAATAATAGATAATTCTTTCTGTAGACTCAGTTATACAGAAGCAATAACGATTTTAACGAGCAAACCTAAAATTAAAAATACTATTCATTGGGGATTAGCTATTAAATATGAGCATGAAAGATATTTAGTAGAACATTTTTGTCGACCTATAATTTTATTAGATTCGCCAGCAGAGGAAAAAGCATTTTATATGCGTCTGAATAACGATGAAAAAACAGTTAGTTCGATGGATATTATTTTTCCAAGAATTGGAGAAGTTATAGGAGGATCACAAAGAGAAGAAAGATATGAACTATTATTAAACAGAATGCAGACTTTAGATATATATGAAAAACAATATTGGTGGTATCTTGACACCCGAAGATTTGGATCTGTTAAACACAGCGGCTTTGGATTGGGAGTCGATCGTTTAGTTCAATTTGTTACTGGTATTTTAAATATAAGAGATATTATTCCATTTCCAAGAACCCCAAATAATGCAGATTTTTAAGCAGAAGCTACAACAAAAATTATTTCCACAGCAAATTTATCTTATGAAACTAATAGAACTCCCTACTTTAGCTTTTGAAGCTCGTATTTCGCAAGAAATAGAGGAAAACCCTCTATTAGAAATTGAGAAAAATATGAATGAGGAAAAGAATTTTTCTATAGATGATGACATATATGAAAGAGAAAGAGAAAATTTTCTTAATTCAGATGATAATCAAGAATATAAAACTGATTTACTGCTAAATAATAGAAGCAATAATATTTTACCCAAACTAAAAAAAAAGAATAATATTTATGATTATCTTAGATCACAACTTTGTCATTTCAAACTAACGGATGAAGAATTTATAGTAGCTGATTTTATTTTAGGGAATCTAGATGAAGAAGGATATTTACGTAGAGAATATAATGAATTAATTAATGACATAGCTACTGTAATTGAACAAAAGATTGATTTACACCAAATAGAAAGACTTGTTGAAAGTATTCAAACTCTTGAGCCTTACGGTATAGGAGCTAGAAATTTAAGAGAATGTTTATTGATTCAACTTGAACATAAACCAATTTCTCCAACTATTTTAACTGCAAAGCTTATCATTAATAATAATTTTGATTTGTTATGTAAAAAACAATATAAAAAAATTAAGGAACGTCTTAAATTGAATTATAATGAACTTCATTCTGCCATTAATGAAATAAAATCTCTTAATCCAAAACCAGGAAAAATGTATGATGAAGTCAGTGCTTTTGATACAAAAAAAATTGTACCTGATTTTTTCTTGCGTATCGAAGAAGGGTTACTTGAACTCTATTTTAATAAGCGTAATTCTAGGGAGCTTTGTCTCACTCCTTACTATATAAAAATGCTACGAAAGCTTCAATTTAGTTCCTTGTTGAAGTTCAACAAAAAGACCGTAATTTATATAAAAAAAAACCTTGAGAAAGCTAAATGGTTTATTGATGCTATTGAACAAAGAAAAAAAACACTTTTATTGACTATGAAAGCCATTTTAAATTTTCAAAAAGAATATTTTTTAACCGGAGAAAAGCAAAATATACGTCCAATGACTCTGAAAAATATTGCTGAATTTTTACACATGGAAATATCGACTGTTTCACGTGTTGTAAATAGAAAATATATAGAAATGCCTTTTGGCACTATTTTATTGAAAGAGTTATTCTCAGAAAATATTTTACATTCGTTTGGTGAAGAAGTCTCTAATTTTGAAGTAAAAGATTTTATTTCAAATTTGATTGATAAAGAAGATCGTAAGTCCCCATTTACTGATGAAAAAATATCTTTAATTTTAAAAAAAAAGGGATATAATATAGCAAGACGGACAATCTCAAAATATAGAGAAAAACTAAATATTCCTATAGCTAGACTACGAAAAACTATAGCGGAAGCTAGAGGCGGATTTGAACCGCCGACATTTAGTTTAGGAAACTACTGCTCTCTCCTCTGAGCTATCTAACCCCTTCAATTATTAGATATAATCTTCCTTTTTTTCTTTTAAACCTTACAAGACCATTTGTTGCTGCATGTAATGTATGATCTCTACCCATAAAGACATTTTTTCCGGGATGGAATTTTGTTCCCCTTTGACGAATAATAATATTTCCTTTTTCTGCTAATTCTCCTCCAAATATTTTTACCCCTAAACGTTTTCCTTCAGAATCTCGGTTATTCCTTGAACTTCCTACTCCCTTTTTTTGAGCCATAAAAATTTAAATAATCAAGAATCAATAGAGATAATTTTTATTATGGAAATGTTTTGGCGATGTCCCCGCATTAGCTGATATCCTTTTCTTCTTTTTTTTTTAAATATAGTAACTTTATTATCCTTAATATGTGCCATAATTTTTCCTTTTACTTGTACTTTATCTGTAATAATTTTACCTAAAAAAATAGTATGGAAGGTGATTTCTTCCCCTTCCTTATATTCCCCTCCTAAATCTCGAACATAGAGTAATTTCTCTGGGAGAACTTTATATTGTCTACCCGATAATTCTATTATTGCATACATTGCATATCTTTTTTATAAAAATAGAAAATTGTTTTACAAATGATATTTGCTCATTCTTTTCCACCTCCACCTTGAATTTTAAGAACAGACATAAAAATAGAATTAGGAACTTCTACTCTCCCAAGAAAGAGCATTTTTTTTTTTCCTTTTTTTTGTTTTAACAAAAGTTTTCTTTTTCGAGAGAAATCTCCACCATAACATTTAGAAGTTACATCCTTCCTAACTGCTTTTATAGTCTCTCTTGCAATAATTTTATTATCAATAGTTGCCTGAATAGAAATATCAAACTGTTGTCTAGGAATAATATTTTGTAATTTTTTGCATATTTTCTTTCCTATAGAAAATGCATTACTTCGATGTCCTAGTATTGATAGGGCATCGACTAACTGATGATTTATAAGGATGTTTACCAAAACAATATCAGAAAAACGATATTCCAATGGAATATAATCAAATGATGCATAACCTTTTGAGATTGTTTTTAGTCTATCATAAAAGTTAAATATTATTTCAGAAAGAGGTATTTCAAATATAAGTTCTACTCGTTGTGGCATTAGATAGTATTGATTTTTAATCATTCCACGCTTTTCAATACATAGAGACATAATAGCTCCTACATAATTTACATGAGTAATAATAGAAGCTTTTATATAGGGTTCCTCTAATCTTTCAATATTGTAAATATCAGGTATTTCTGATGGATTATTTATCCAAAACGTATTTGTTGAATGTTTAAGAAAAATTTTATAAGATACGTTCGGAACAGTAGTGATGACAGAAAGACCAAATTCTCTTTCTAAACGTTCTTGAATGATTTCTAGGTGTAACAGACCTAGAAATCCGCATCGAAAGCCAGAACCTAAAAATATAGAAGATTCAGTAAAAAAAGTGAATGAAGCGTCGTTAAGATGTAATTTTTCTATAGATATTCTAAGAATATCATAATCGTCTGTCTTTTCTGGATAAAACCCAGCAAAGACCATTGGTTTCAATTTTTTAAAACCTTCTATGATATTTTTTGCTGGACGATTAATACAAGTAAATGTATCTCCAACGTTTATACTAAATGTCTCTTTTATCCCTGATATAAGATATCCTACATCTCCACTTCTTAAAATAGGTTTTGATATATGTTTAAATCTAAGATTCCCAATTTCTTCAGCCGTATATATTTTTCCAGAAGACATAAATTTAATCTTATCACCTTTTCTAATTTGCCCATTTTTTACCTTGAAATAAATTTCTACCCCTCTAAAAGAATTATAAAAAGAATCAAAAATGAGAGCTTGCAGAGGGGCTTTAATATTTCCTTTTGGAGAGGGTATTTTGCAAATAATAGCCTCTAATATTTTATCTATACCTATGCCTTCTTTAGCACTTGAAAATATAACTTCCTCAGCACTGCAATCAATAAGCTGTATTATATCATATGTAACTTTTTCTGTATTCGCTACTGGTAAATCAATTTTATTGACTATTGGTATAATAGTTAGATTTTTATCTATAGCAAGAAAAAGATTAGAAATCGTTTGCGATTGTATGCTTTTAACTGCATCAACGACTAATAAAGCTCCTTCACAAGCAGCTATCGATCGTTCTACTTCGGAGGTAAAATCTACATGGCCAGGCGTATCAATCAGATTTAAAATATATTTTCCTCCTTTATATTTAAATTCCATTTGTATGGCATGACTTTTAATGGTAATTCCTCTTTCTCTTTCAAGTTCCATATCATCAAGGAGCTGATTTTTTCTATCTCTTTCACTGATGGTTTCTGTAAGTTCTAATAATCTATCAGCTATAGTACTCTTCCCATGATCAATATGAGCGATAATGCAGAAATTCCTTATATTTTGCATACGACATTAAACTCTAAGTTACATAAAAATATCAATAGGGATTTTAGATGTTACTTTTATATTACTTAGTGGTAAAGTAAGTGGTAAGTAAAAAAAAAGTATATGATCTTGACGAGAGAATTGAAAACACACAATATCAACCAAGCAATATTATAATTGATACTACTTTTAGTTGTAGTTTTTATTATTCTCCTGGTGTAATTTAGACAAGGCCTATAATTGCTTTAAAAAAAAAAGAATTATATTAGTCTAATCGCGGGGTGGAGCAGATTGGTAGCTCGTCGGGCTCATAATTCGAAGGTCGCAAGTTCAAATCTTGTCCCCGCTACTTTATGTATAGTGTACCTGAAGTGAGATTTGAACTCACATAGTATTTCTACCATTGGATCTTGAATCCAAAGCGTCTACCATTCCGCCATCCAGGCTTTTAAATCTTTTGATTGTGAACTATTGTGAACTATTGTGAACTATTGTGAACTATTGTGAACTATTGTGAACGATTGTTATGATATTTCTTGAGCTATAAAATCACCTACTTCTTCAGTCCCAAGTGGATAAAAGTAGGAAATATCATAAGTTGACTTTTTATAAATGATAGAATTGTAAACTGCTTTTCTTACTAATTGCGCCTCTTTATCTAATCTAAAATAATCCAGCATCATTGCTACTGAAAGAATAGACGCCAAAGGATTAGCTATATTTTTTCTAGCAGCTTGATAATAAGAGCCATGAATAGGTTCAAAAAGAGCGTTCTTATCTCCTATAGAAACTGAAGGTATTAGGCCTATAGAACCTGATATTACACTAGCCTCATCTGATAAGATATCACCGAACATATTATCAGTTAATACAACATCAAAATTTTTAGGATTTAGAAGAATTTGCATAGCTGCGTTATCAATAAATAGAAAATCAATTGTCACGTTAGAATAATCTTTCGCCATAATTTGAATAGTTTTACGCCAGAGTCTGGAAGTTTCCAGAACATTAGCTTTATCTACTAATGTTAATCTTTTATGACGTGCAAGAGCTTCTTTGAAAGCAAAATGCCCTATTCGCTGTATTTCCTCAGAAGAATAATAACAGTAGTCATACGATTTTTTAGCTTCTGCTATTCCCTTATCTCCAAAATAAATTCCTCCGATAAGTTCTCTATATATTAAAAAATCTATTCCTTTTACTCTTTCTGTATTTATTGGAGAACGTTTTAGAAGCGCATCGTATGTTATAACAGGACGTATATTACAAAAAAGATTTAATACGCTTCTAATATTTAGTAACCCTTTCTCTGGCCTTATTCTAGAACGAGGATCAGAATCGTACTTTGGATCGCCAATAGCTCCAAAAAAGATAGCATCGCTATTTATACAAAGCGATATCGTTTCATCAGGTAATGGTTTTCCACTATTATAAATAGCGATAGCTCCTATTAAACCTTCTTGAAAAAGAAGATCATGATGAAATTTTTTTCCTATAGCATTTAAAACTTTGAGAGACTGTGCAGTAATTTCATTTCCAACTCCATCGCCTGATAAGATTGCTATTTTCTTTATCATTCCGAATGACTTTTAACCTCAAAGAGTTTTATTTTATCTTTTAAATTAATAAGAAAGTCTATATCATCTTGTCCTTTCAGAAGGCATATTTTTTTATATTTCTCCAAATAAAAATAATCATAAAAAAATGATTTGTCAATTTTAATAAATTGTTTAACCAAAGAGACAGAATATAGTATATTTCTATTGTAATAAATTGTTTTAAAAAGGTATTGGAGATATTTTTCTGAGATTTCTACTGGTAGCAACCCAGTATTTAGAGCGTTATCTTTAAAAATATCAGCAAAAAAACTTGAGATTATGACCCGAAAACCATAATCAAAAAGAGACCAAGCAGCGTGTTCTCTCGAAGAACCAGAACCAAAATTTCTACCTACTAACAATAGTTTACCTGAATATTTTGGATTATTAAGAATAAAGTTTTCTTTAATAACCCTCCAATCTCTAAATAGATTACTTCCAAAATCTTGTCTTAAAGATGACTTTAAAAATCGTGCAGGAATAATCTGATCTGTATCTATGTTTTCTATGGGAAGAGGAATTGCTCTTGAGACTAAAAGTTCAAATTTTTCCATAAATGACTAGAACTTTTTATTTACATCAATAATTTTTCCTTCTATAGCTACTAAAGCTGCGACTAACGGACTGGCTAATAAAGTTCGTGATCCTGCGCCTTGGCGACCAATAAAATTTCTATTAGAGGTAGAAATACAATAAGCACCATAAGGTATCTTATCTTCATTCATCCCTAAACAAGCAGAACAGCCAGGTTCTCTAAACTCAAATCCAGCCTTTTTAAGTATTATATCTAATCCCTCTTTTTTAGCTTGAGAAAAAACCTTTTTAGACCCTGGCACTATCAAAGCTAAAACATGAAAAGCTTTTTTTCTATTTTTTACTACGTGAGCTACAATTCGGAAATCTTCTATGCGAGCGTTAGTACAACTTCCAATAAAAATATATTGTATCGGTTTACCGATTAGAGAATATCCGACTTTAAACCCCATATAAGAAATTGATTGATGAGGATCAACGTTAAGTTTTGGTATTCTTCTAATAATATTAAATGCCATCCCAGGATTTGTACCATAAGTAATCATAGGAGTAATGGCATAAGCATAAAAATAAAATTCTCTATCTAAAAAAATATCTGTTTCTGTATATAGTGTTTTCCAATAAGGCAATGCCTCCTCCAATAATATTAAATTAGGTAAGATTTTTATTTTCATTAAATAATTTAATGTAGCTTTATCTGGAGCTATAAGACCTCCTTTGGCTCCCATTTCTATACTCATGTTACATACGGTCATCCTTCCTTCCATACTCATATTACGAAAAACCTTACCAGAAAATTCAACAAAATAACCTACTGCTCCATCAGTTCCAACTTTAGATATAATATACAAAATTATATCTTTAGGAGTGACACTTATTTTAGTTGCTCCTAGCAAATGGATCCGCATTTGCTTTGGTTTTTTCTGCAATAAACATTGACTTGCCAGAACCATTGACACCTGGCTTGTGCCTATGCCAAAAGCGATACAGCCAAAAGCTCCATGTGTAGAAGTATGACTATCTCCACATACAATGGTTATTCCTGGGATAGTATAACCAATTTCTGGTCCAATAATATGGACTATTCCTTGGTAATTATGAAGCAAACCAAAAAAATCTATTCCATTGATTTTACAGTTTTCAAAAATAATTTGAACTTGTCTTCTTGACAGAGCGTCAAGTATAGGAAGATGTTGATTTTTAGTAGGAACATTATGATCAACAGTTGCAATAATTCTTTCTTTTTGAAAAATTAGTAAAACACGTGTTTTAAGTTCTTCGAAAGCTTGAGGACTAGTAACTTCATGGATAAAATGCCTATCAATAAATAACACTGAAGGACCTTTAGGAATAGACTCTACAATATGGGAGTCCCAGATCTTATCAAATAAGGTATTAAACATATTCTAATTCTAAATACTAGCTAAAAATAGAAGTAGAACTTTTTGCTAGCTTTAACATCATTTTTATATCTTCGTCTTGGATTTCCTTTTTTTTTTCCGCATATTTAAGAAATAATGGATATATAGCAGCTATATTCTCCTTTGATATAAAATATCCAAGCATCTGATAACGATAAGATAGCGCTGATCTGCCACTACGAGGATTTAGAATTAGGCGTGATTCCTTTATACCGACATTTTTAATATCAATAATCTCATAATTTTTAACTTTTTTTATAAGACCGTCTTGGTGTATTCCAGAAGAATGAGCAAAAGCGTTTGCTCCTACTATTGCTTTATTCGATTGAACAGAAATTCCAGTACATTTCGTTATAAATTCACTTGTAAGACATAGTAATTCTGTCTTAATTGAAGTTTCAATTCCTAAATAACTATGTTTTTTAAAGAGCATAACGATTTCTTCAAGGGCTGTATTTCCTGCTCGTTCTCCTAACCCATTTATAGTGCATTCTACTTGTTCAGCACCATTTATTACACCTTCCAAAGAATTAGCTGTTGCTAAACCTAGATCATTATGACAGTGCGTAGAAATAATTGCTTTATTTATGCCATTCACATTTTCTTTAATATAGCGAATTTTTTCTCCATAAACTTTTGGTAAACAAAAGCCGGTAGTATCGGGAATGTTTAATATAGTGGCCCCTGCTTTTATGACTCCTTCACAAACTTTCGCTAAAAATTCATTTTGGGTTCTACCTGCATCTTCAGTATAGAATTGGACCTCCTCTACAAATCGCTTAGCATATTTTACAGATTCTACAGCTATCTCAAGAATTTTTTCTGGCATACTATTAAACTTATAACGAATGTGACAGTCTGAAGTTCCTATTCCAATATGAATACGTGACTTTTTAGCGCCTTCGAGAGATTTTGCTGCTATTTCTATATCTTTCTTAATCGCCCTTGATAGAACGCAGATTATTGGATCAGAAACAGCATGAGAGATTTCGACTACTGAATGAAAGTCACTTGGACTAGAAATAGGAAAGCCTGCTTCTATTACATCTACGCCGAGTTTTTCAAGTCGCCTAGCAATTTCTATTTTATTATAGCTTTCTAATTTAGACCCTGGAACCTGTTCACCATCTCTTAAAGTAGTGTCAAAAATTTTAATTATCATATAAATATTCTATATTTAGAAAGGATACAATACAAAGGCTAAAAATTGTTTTTATAAGAAACTATTAAAACTATTTGTTTAATAGTTTTGTAAATAAATGAAAGATTGCGATATACTAAAAGAATTAGCTTGGCGGGGGCTGCTTTCTAAATATACAATAGGAATTAAAGAACAGTTAAAAAAAGAGTCAAATCTTCTTTATTTAGGAATTGATCCTACATCTGACTCATTACATATAGGTCATTTACTTCCTATATGTTTATTAGAGCATTTTCATAGATTTGGTTATAAAACTTTAACTATCATTGGGGGAGCAACAGGGATGATAGGTGATCCATCAGGAAAATATAAAGAACGAACATTGCTGGATAAAGAAATGTTACGACACAATGTTCATTGCATACAAAAACAATTAGAACTTTTTTTAACGGTAGAGAAAACTAAATTACTAAATAATTTTGATTGGATAGGGCAGCTATCTTTTATAAATTTTGTTAGAGACATTGGAAAGAATCTATCGGTAAATTATATGATGACTAAGGAATCTGTTAAATCACGGTTAAAGTCAGAATCTGAAGGAATATCATTTACAGAATTCACTTATCAACTACTACAAGCCTATGATTTTTATCATCTTTTTGTAAATGAAAATTGCCGTATTCAAATTGGAGGATCTGATCAATGGGGAAATATTCTTTCAGGAATCGAACTTATTCGTAGAATAACTGGTGAACCAGCTTATGGCATAACGTTTCCACTAATCACGAAATCCAATGGAACTAAATTTGGAAAAAGTGATAATAATGAAAATATATGGCTCGACTATAGAAAAACATCTCCTTATCGCTTTTATCAATTCTGGCTTAATATTTCTGATGAGGAGGCCATTCGTTTTATTAGGTTCTATTCTTTTCTTAAAAAAGACGAAATAAATCATTTATTATTTTCTCATAATAAAGCTCCATATAAGCGAATTATCCAAAAAGTTCTAGCTAAAACCATGACTAAATTGATCCATGGAGAAGAAAACTATAAAAAATCCCTTAACTTATCAAATTTTTTATTTGGAAAGGGTAAATCCCACTATCTTTTATCATTAGATGAAAAATCATTTTTATCTGTTTTTCAGGGAGTTACGCATAAACAAATCAATAGAGACCTATTGCAAAGAGGTATCTCTATTTTAGAGGCATTAACAGAAAATAGTGGCTTTTTTTCATCTAAAGGAGAGGCAATACGCGCTTTGAAAGAAAAATCTATTTTAGTTAATAGAGAAAAAGTAGACGATAATTTCGTTATTAACGAAAATTCTATTATTGCAGATCACTACGTTCTGATTCAAAAAGGAAAAAAAAACTGTTTTATTTTAGATGTAAGATAGCTATATCTAATCAGAAGCAAAGCTTCTAAGAAGCAAAGCTTCTAAACTTAAACTTGGCTTTCTTAACTTAGAGACACCTAAACATAAAGTGATACCTCCCAGATTCGAACTGGGGCACATGGATTTTCAATCCACCGCTCTAACCATCTGAGCTAAGGCATCTTTCTTCTTGTGACTTCTGAAGGGATTGAACCTTCACTTTGGGACCCGGATTCCCATATTCTATCCAATTAAATTAAGGAGCCTCATCAGTGTTTTTTTGTAACATTAAAAGATGATCCACAAATATACAATATTTTTTCTTTCATTTATCTTTCTATTTGTATGATATAATTACGTAATATTTCTAATATTGCATACATTTTTTTAGATAAAGGAACCTCAAAATGCATAGGTTTTCCAGTGATAGGGTGAATAAAAATGAAAGATTGAGCGTGTAAAAACTGTCCCTGCAAAATAGATAAACAATCTTTAATTTGTGTTTTATTACTTCCTCCATAACGAGTATCATTAAAAATTGGATTTCCTAAATTAGTAAAATGTGTTCTTATTTGATGGGTTCTTCCTGTGTCTATACGACAAGACACCAGCGTAAGATTATTAAGCTTTTCTAAAACTTTATAATGAGTGACTGAATTTTTTCCAAAAGATCCATCAGAAAAAATTTCCATACGTTTTTTATCTATTAAACTTCTCCCAATATTCCCTTTAATAGTTCCATGTCCTTCCAAATTTCCCCAAACAAGAGCTATATAACGCCTATATAAACTTCGTGTAAAAAATTGATAAGTTAAATGTTGGAGAGAAAAATCATTTTTAGCGACCAGAAGCAATCCAGAAGTTTCTTTATCTAATCGATGCACAAGACCCATTCTTTCTGGAATTTTCTTTAGCCCTATTTTATTTAAATGAAATTTAATAGCATGTAATAATGTTCCTTTATAATTCCCATATCCTGTTTGAACAACAAAACCTTGTGGTTTGTTAATGACAATTAAATCATCGTCTTCATATATAATATTTAAAGAAATGTCTTCTTGAAGGACTTTTTTCGGATAATCCATCATTACACTGATTACATCTAACGGTTTTACGCGATAATTTTTCTTAACTAAAAAATTGTTCACATAAATTTTTTCTTTGGAAAAAGAATCTTTTATTTTATTGCGTGTTGTATTAGATATGCTATTCCTTAAAAATTTATCAATGCGTAAAGGTTCTTGATTTTTGTCTGCTATAAAAGTATAGTGCTGATAATTCACGATGAATCAACTTATCAGTAAAAAGTATAGCTAAGATAATGTTTATTAGCTCTAAAAAATAAGACTTACTTATTAGATAATACATATTTTACTTAATGTGTTTTTGATAGTAATAGAAATAATTACTGAAAATAAAAAAAATGGAGAGAAATAGTATTTTATATATCTCTATGACATATACTTTTAAAAAAATAGAACAAATTTGGCAAGATTATTGGAGAATATCAAAAATATTTGAAGCAAATAATCTTTTCAATAAGGATAAATGTTATGTCCTGGATATGTTTCCTTATCCTTCAGGATCAGGTTTACATGTCGGGCATGTAATAGGGTATATTGTATCCGATATTTATGCTAGATTTAAACGATCTGAAGGATATAACGTACTTCATCCAATAGGATTTGATTCTTTCGGACTCCCAACAGAACAATTTGCCATACAAACAGGATTGCATCCTATCATAACCACTGAAACCAATATAAAAAAATATAAAAAACAAATTGAAGAATTAGGGTTTTCTTTAGATTGGACAAGAGAAATAAAAACAAGTGATCCTTATTATTATAGATGGACACAATGGATTTTTTTACAATTTTTGAATTCGTGGTTTGATAAAAAGCTTAAAAAAACTCGTTATATAGTTGAGTTAACAAAACTTTTTGAAAGTGAAGGGTCTTGGAAAGTAAAAGCTGTTACTGGAAGTAACATAAAAAGATTTTCAAAAGAAAAATGGAATAGATTTTCTTTTCAAAAGAAAGAAGAAATATTAAAAAATTTTCGTCTCGCTTATCGTTCAAGAGCTTCAGTAAACTGGTGTAAAGATTTAGGAACAGTATTAGCTAATGATGAGGTAAAAGATGGAAGAAGTGAACGAGGAGGTTATCTAGTCTATCAGAAAACGATGATCCAATGGAATATGCGCCTCAGCGCTTTTGCTGAAAGGCTATTGTCTGGTTTAAAAAAAATAGAATGGCCAAAGGCTCTGAAAGAAATTCAGCGTAATTGGATTGGAAAAGCCTTTGGATCAAAACTTTTTTTTTCTATTATTACTCATCCTTTCTGTTTTGTAATTTTTACCAAACAACCATATTCAATATTTGAAGCTAGTTTTATAGTATTAGCTACTGACCATCCTGTAATAAAATTAGGTAGATTTCCAGAGAAATATAAAAAAGAAGTAGAAGAATTCATAGAGAAAATTAAAAACAAAAAATCTAAACACAAAATTTTTTCTGGAATATTTATAGGTCTTTATGCAAGAAACCCTTTTTCAAAAAAAGAAATTCCTATTATTATTAGTGATTCTGTATTGTCAAGTTATCGTACAGGAGCAGTTTGTCTTGTCCAAAATAAGGAATACAGAATTCCTACTCATTATATTAAGAGTTCTATAAAAAAAATAATAGAAAAAGGTGTAGGATATGGGACGATAAACTATCGTTTAAGTGATGTTATTTTCTCACGACAACGATATTGGGGAGAACCCATTCCAATATTTTATAAAAAAAATGGAATAACTGAAAATAAATTGCCTTTATTATTACCTGAAATAGATTTATTTATTGCTACGAAAGCAGTAGACACACCTTTAAAAAGAGCCATGCATTGGTCTTGGGATGAAATAAAAAAAGAAGTTGCTTCTAACAATCTAATAAATAAAAAAAATCAATTTTCTATTGAAACAAGTACTATGCCATCATGGGCAGGATCTAGCTGGTATATGCTTCGTTATATGAAGAAAAATATTAACGAATCTTTTATTGAAGATGAAGCTGAAGCTTATTGGAAAAGTGTAGACGTGTATATTGGTGGAGCAGAACATGCAACAGGACATTTAATTTATGCCCGTTTTTGGCACAAATTACTTAAGGATCATTATTGGATAATATCATATGAACCGTTCGAAAAATTGATAAACCAAGGATTGATTCTTGGAAATTCTGCTTTTATCTCAAAAATTAATGATACACAGCAATTTTTATCCTCTGGTCTCATAAAAAATATCCAAAACGTTCAAAAAGTCCCCATTGATATCCAACTACTAAAAAATAATAATATTCTAGATATAGACAAATTTAAAACTTGGCGTAAAGAATTTTCTAAGGCAGAGTTAATAACAGAAAATGGACTATTTTACTGTAAAAGAGTAGTAGAAAAAATGTCAAAATCCAAGTTTAATGTTATTAACCCAGATAAAATATGCTATCAATACGGAGCGGATACCCTTAGAATATATGAAATGTTTCTTGGTCCTATTAAACAAGATAAACCTTGGATCGATCAAGGCATCAATGGTGTCCATCATTTCATAAAGAAACTATGGATTATGTTTCATAAAAAAGGATACTTTTTTATCGAAGATTCAAACTTCTCTCCATCATTAAAAGAATATAAAATCTTACATAATTTAATTAAAAAAATAAGAGAAGATATGGTTTTTTTTTCTTTCAACACAACAATAAGTTATTTTATGATTTCAATCAATGAATTAAGTGCAATTAAATGTAGAAAAATATCTATTATAGAACCTATTGTTAGATTAATAGCACCTTTTGCTCCACATATATCTGAAGAACTTTGGCATTGCTTGGGATATAAAAATTCCGTTAGCTTTAATCCTATTCCTTTTTCAGACGAAAAATATCTTTCAGAAAAAACTATACAAATATCCATCATTTATAATGGAAATTTTGTTTTTCAAATGCATTTCTCTTTTGAAGGAAAAGAAAAGTCTATTATAGATAGATTACTAAATCATCCAAAAATGATACAAATTTCCAAAATTAATACCTTTTTTAAAATAATATTTATTCCTTATTTAGTAATCAATTTTATTGTCAGCAGATAAAGAAAGATAGAGGAATAATGGAATAATGGAATAATAGAATAATAGAATAATAGAATAATAGAATAATAGAATAATAGATGTGTGTTTCTCTATCTCCTCATATAAAAAATAAGCCTACTAATATCAGAAGGAGATATTCCACTAATTCTAGAAGCTTGTCCAATAGAATTGGGAAAATGTGTATTAAGTTTTTCTTGTGCCTCGACGGATAATGCCTGTATTTTTTTATAATCAAAACCCTTAGGAAGACGAATCTTTTCAAGACGTATTAGATTAATTGCCATTTCTCTTTCACGCTCTATATAAGCTTTATACTTAATTCTTATCGAAACTTGCTGCCATTCTTCTTCCTTCAATTTATTAAATTTACCATATTCTTTAATATCTGGTATAAAAAATAAATCTTCGTATGAAATTTCTGGTCTTGAAAGTAATGTTGATAGTCTAGTTGGTTGAGTAATTTTATTTAGTGTTCTTATTTCTCTACTTAAATAAGTTACACATTTCTCTACTTTATTTAGTTTTTCTTCAAGCTTTTTTAATCTGTTATTTTCTACTAATCCTAAATCAACTGCATATGGAGTAAGTCGCTCATCTGCATTATCTTGTCTTAGTAATATTCTATATTCTGCTCGAGAAGTAAACATACGATAAGGCTCATCTGTCCCTTTAGTAACTAAATCATCTATTAATACACCAATATAAGCTTCATTTCTAAGCAGAATAAAAGGAGCTTTTCCTTGAATTTTTAAATGAGCGTTTATTCCTGCTATTAATCCTTGTGCCGCTGCTACTTCATATCCGGTGGTACCGTTTATCTGACCTGAAAGAAATAAATTTTTTATTTGTTTTGTTTCTAATGAGTGATTTAATTGAATAGGAGAAAAATAATCATATTCTATTGCATAGCCTGGTCTTAATATTTTAGCTCTTTCAAAACCAGGAATTTTATGTATAGCCTCATATTGTAATTCTTGAGGCAGAGAAGTAGAAAAACCATTTACATATACCTCAGTTGTATTAAAACCCTCTGGTTCAGCGAAAATTTGATGACGAGTACGGTCAGAGAATCTATAAATCTTATCTTCGATCGAGGGACAATAACGTGGACCTTTACTATTGATAGAACCATTAAAATTAGGTGAACGATCAAATCCAGTACGTAAAATGTCGTGGACTATTTCAGAAGTATAAGTAATATAACAACTAAATTGTTTTACTAAAGGAGGAGTTTCTAAGAAAGAGAATTTTTTAGGATCAGCATCCCCAGGCTGTTCAATCATTTTAAAATAATTTAATGATCTTCCATCAACTCTAGGTGACGTTCCAGTCTTCATTCTACCGACAGCAAACCCTAAACATTTTAGCTGGAATGAAAGATCTGTAGTAGTTTTTTCAGAAATACGACCCCCACTAATTTTTTTCTCTCCAATATGAATCAATCCATTAAGAAAAGTTCCATTAGTTAATATTACAGCGTTACTTTTAATTTCTACGCCAAGCGCTGTTTTTACTCCGCATACTTTTTCATTTATAATCAAAAGTTCAACGACTGAGTCTTGACAAAAAGATATTCTTGGAATGCTTTCCAATACTATACGCCAACTATCAGAAAACCGTTTTCGGTCTAATTGCGCTCGCGGACTCCACATTGCTTCTCCTTTAGAGCTATTTAACATCCTAAATTGAATCATTGTGTGATCAGAAATAATCCCAGTAAATCCGCCTAAAGCATCAATTTCTCTAACAATTTGTCCAGTAGCTATTCCTCCCATTGATGGATTACACGACATTTGTCCAATAGTTTGGAGGTTCATAGTTATTAGTAAAACGCTAGATCCCATTCTAGCGGCAGAAGCCGCTGCTTCTGCTCCTGCATGACCACCACCTACTACAATTACATCATAAAACATTTTTAACTTTTTAAAAAAAGTAAATCTAAATAAAAGTTCTCTTTATCTTGCATAATAAATTTTTCATGATGAAATTCATCATTATAGGTTAATAAATGTAATACACCATGAATCATTATTCGATAAAGTTCTCTTTCAAACGAAACACCCCACTTTACAGCATTTTCCTTTACTCTATCTAAACTTATAAAAATATCACCTGAAATTTTTGTGTATCTCACATAGTTAAAAGTGATCACATCAGTATAAATTTCATAATTGAGATATTTTTTATTTATCAAAAATAAATTTTCATCAGTACAATAAATATAATTTATTTCTCCTAAAATTCCATTTTCATGTTTTATCAACGATAATAAACAGCTACGTAATAGTTTTTCGTTGTCTAATTTAAAATTAGCTTCCAAAAAATAAAAGATCATCTATAAATCTAAATCGAGGCACCGATCGGACTTGAACCGATATTAAAAGTTTTGCAAACTTCCCCCTTTACCAACTCGAGCACGGTGCCTTATATAATTTTATTTCCACGTATCATTTATTTTAAATAATATATGATTTTTTTTATACAGGTACTATACTTAGCTGAAATTAAAATATTCAACTATATTTACTATTTATCCCTAATAGCTTAGTTGGTTAGAGCATTTGACTGTTAATCAGAGGGTCACAGGTTCAACTCCTGTTTAGGGACTACTTTTAAGTTTATAACTCCAGACTCACTCTCCCTATTAACTTTTTTCTATATATAAAACTTATTATCAGCATGTTTGAATTTACAAACCAATTTATTAATACAAATTATTCCATAGATAAATTTAATTGGAATGCATCTGAAGACTTTCAAAAAGCAGGATTCTCTATAAAAGAGGTGGGAGTTAACACTATTAATAAATATGAAATATTGAGAGGAGTAATAACAAAAGTTCTAGATAAAGAAATTATTGTTGATTTACAATTTAAATATGAAGGAATTGTATCTATGAATGAAATTAGAAATAAAAAAAACATAAAAGTAGGGGATACTATAGATGTAATGATAGAAAATATTTATAAAGGTCATCTTTTACTTTCTCATCGTAAAGCTTTGATTAGACTTTCTTGGCAACGTGCAAAAGAAGCTTATAAAAATAGAGAGATTATTACTGGAAAAGTGATCGGACGGACAAAAGGAGGCATGATCGTAAGAATTCTTGATTATATAGAAGCTTTCATGCCTGGGTCTCAGATTGACCCAAAACCACTATATAACTTTGATAATTTTTATAGTGAAGTTTATAATAAATATATGGAGTTTAAAATTTTAAAAATAAATTATGAATATAAAAATATTGTTGTTTCTCACAAAGCTTTAATAGAAGATGAGATAGAAAAACAAAAGAAAAAGTTTATTGCTGAACTTCAACCAGGACAAGTACTCATAGCAAAAGTAAAAAATATCACTAATTACGGTGCGTTTTTGGATCTGGGAGGTGTAGATGGGTTAGTTCATAATAGTGATATTTCTTGGAAAAGGATTAGTCATCCTTCAGAAGTCCTTAAAATTAACGAAAAGGTTAAGGTAGTCATTCTTGATTTTAATGACGAGAAAAATCGCATTCAATTAAGCATAAAACACCTTTTACCAAACCCTTGGACTTCACTAGATCAAAATTTAAAAATAGGAGATAAAATAAAAGGTAAAGTAACAGCTATACTTGAATATGGAGCTTTTGTCGAGATTCAACCTGGTGTTGAAGCTTTACTTCATGTATCAGAAATAACTTGGGCTAATCAATTAAGGTTAGCCAAAGACTTCCTTTCAAAAGATGATGTAGTAGAAGGCGTTATTCTTACACTTGAACGTAAAGAAAAAAAAATGTCATTAGGAGTAAAACAACTTTTACCAAATCCTTGGCCTGAACTTCAAGAGAAATATAAGAAAGGGTCTTATCATACAGGCACAATTAGACATATCACGGATTACGGTCTTTTTGTTGAACTTCAACCAGGGATCGATGGTATGATTCATTATTCAGACTTGTCATATACTAAAAAAAATCCCATCGATATTTTTAAGCTAGGAATAGGAGATATTATAGAGACAATAGTATTAGAAATGGATCTTGTAAATCAAAGAATTCATCTAGGTTTGAGAAAGTAGGAATTTCAGTACTACATGTCCTATCTATAGAAATAAAGAAGCGGAGAGAGTAGGATTCGAACCTACGGAAGGATTTCTCCTTCATTGGTTTTCAAGACCATTGCGTTCGCCCACTCTGCCATCTCTCCAAAATATGAATTACTGGCATAATTCATTGAATGATATCTCTATAAATTTACTAAGAGCTTCTCCAGTTAAAATATTCATTGAAATCATAGCCAAATAAAGTGATTTTTCTATCATTTGCTTTTGCAAAGAAAAATTAGATTCTTTTAATAATCTTCTTATAAAAAATGAATTTATATTTACTTTTATATGGTATAAATCTGGTAATACTTCTGAATTCTTATAACCTCCAGTTTTACTCATATCTTTCATCCTGCGCATAAATTCAGGATTAGTAATAATAAAAGGTAAAGTTCTACTTTCTAGATTTTCCAAATAAATACAAAATTTATGACTTTCTATAGTTTTCGATAATATCTTTTTAAGAATTTCTTTTTCACTTTCAGAAAGTTTTGAAATAGATATTATTTCTCTTTTAAAAATATTTTCTATCGAATCTGAATCTACACGATTAAAAAAAATATCTTTATGATTAACTTCTATTTTTTGAATTAAATGAGGGGATAAAAGACTATCTAGTAATAATACTTCATAAGTTTTATCTTTAGCTCTTTTTATATAGCTATGTTGCGTTTCTTTATTTGAAGAATAAAGGTAAATAATTTTATTCTTTTCTTTATTTTTATGTGTTACTCTAATTTTCTCAGTAAACTCATCAAACGTAAAATATTTACCATCAACAGAAGAATATAGAAAGAAACCATTGGCCTTTTTAAAGAATTTCTCTTCACTAAGCATTCCATGCTCAATAATTATTTTAATATCTTCCCATTTATTTTCAAAAAGTGTTCTATCATTTATAAAAAGACTATAGAGTTTATCTGCTATTTTTCTAGTTATATAGCTAGAAATTGTTTTTACAGCATCATCAGCCTGAAAATTTGAACGAGAAACATTGAGTGGAATATCTGGTGAATCAATAATTCCTATCAATAAATGTAAAAATTCTGGAACGATACCCTCTATTTTATCAGTAATAAAGACTTGATTATTATAAAGGTGTATTTTCCTTTTATGAGTTTCTATCTGATTTTTTATTTTAGGAAAATAAAGAATACCAGTTAAATGGAAAGGATGTTCAATATTTAAATGAATCCAAAATAATGGATCATCTAATTCAGTAGGAAAACTCTTTGAGTAGAACTTCTTATAATCTTCTTCTTTGAGAGATAGAGGGTTTTTCGTCCAAGCAGGACTTGGATCATTTATAATATTATCAACCTTAATCTTTGTCTCTTTTTCTTCCCTATCTCCAAATTTAATAGGAACAGGCATGAATTTACAATATTTATTAAGAAGCGTATGAATTTTGTGATCATCAAGAAACTCCTTGGAGTCTTTATTTATATGAAGAACAATTTCTGTTCCACGTTCTTTTTTGTTTCCTTCTTCTAAAATAAAGATTGGAGTGCCATCAGAAGACCAATAAGCTGGAGGCATATCTATTACATAAGATTTACTAAATATTTCTACTTTATCTGAAACCATGAAACTTGAATAAAACCCTAACCCAAAATGCCCGATGATTTCTTGATATTTATATTTTTGTATAAATGCTTCAGCACCTGAAAAAGCAATTTTATTAATATATTTATCGATCTCTTTTAGACTCATTCCAATACCTTTATCAATAATATGAAGGGTTTTTTCTTTTTTATTTATTTTTATCTCTATTTTTGTATCTGTAATTTCTTCATTTGCTTCACCTAATTGACAAAGTTTTTTAAATTTAAAGGTTGCATCAACAGCATTAGAAATAATCTCTCTTAAAAAAATTTCTTTGTCAGAATACAAAAACTTTTTTATTATTGGAAAAATATTCTCTGCCGTTACATTAATCGTTCCTTTAGCCATAAAAGAATGAATATAAAAAAAAACAAAAATTAAAACTAATTGTCTTTTATGGAAGAAAGTTTGCTTTTAACATTTTCTATAATTTCATTCTCTTTATAAGAAAAGAACCATTGCAATTTTTTTGCCTTTTTATACCATGTAATTTGTCTTTTAGAATAACGTCGTGTATTTTTTTTTATTTCTTCAATAGCTTTCTCAAAACTTATTATACCATCAAAGTAATTAAAAATCTCCTTATAAGCTATAGTTTGTAGTGCGTTTAAGTGTCTAAAATAATAACATTCTTGAGCTTCTTCTAGAAACCCAATTTTTATCATAGATTCTATGCGTTGTTTTATGCGTTCATATAGCCCAACTCTGGATAAATTAAGTCCAATTTGAATTATATTATAGGAATAATTTATTGTGATCTTTTTATGAAAGGAAGAAAAAGATCTATTAGAATAACTTAAAACCTCAAGTGAACGAAGAAATCTATAATAATTGTTAGGCTTAGGCTTAGGCTTAGGCTTAGGCTTAGGCTCAAAGTCTTTTTTTTTTAGTTCTCCTTTAGATGGATTTTTGATATATAAATCTCGACTAATTTCTTTCGAAAAAAACGGTAGATAATCTATTCCAGAAGTAATAGTTTTACCATATAAACCAGACCCACCTACTATTAAAACTATAGGAAGACGGGTAAAAAGATCATTAAGTTTTTTAAAAGCATCTTTTTTATAATTCCCAGCACTATAATGCTTCCAAATCGTTAAATGTCCAATAAAATGATGCTGTATGTTATCTAACTGTCGTTTATCGGGAGATGATGATCCAATACTAAGCTCCCAATAAAATTGGCGAGCATCACATGATAATATTTCTGTATTAAATATTTCAGCTAAACATAAAGAAACTTTAGTTTTTCCTACGTTTGTTGGTCCAACAATAGATAAAAGTATAGGAATATCTAAATTATTATCTTATTCAACAACCAATGATCAGCAATGACAAGAGCAGTCATTGCTTCTACAATAGGAACGGCTCTTGGAACAACACAAGGGTCATGTCTGCCTCTTCCTTCTAAAAGAGAAATTTTACCTTTTATATCAATACTCTTTTGTTTTCTCATAATAGTAGCAATAGGTTTGAAAGCTACTCTAAAATAAATATCCATTCCATTAGAGAGTCCTCCTTGTATGCCACCTGAAAAATTAGTATTAGTAGTTTCGTCAGCATTGAAAATATCATTATGGGTGGATCCACGCATCGTTACACTAGAAAACCCACTGCCATATTCAAACCCTTTTACCGCATTAATAGACAACATAGCTTTTCCTAGATCGGCATGTAGCTTATTAAAAATAGGACTACCTAGCCCAAGCGGTACTCGCTGGATAATACAGCTTATTACTCCACCTAAAGTATCCCCTTTTTTACGTATTGTTTTAATTAGTTCAATCATTTTTTCTGCGACCTTCTGATCTGGACAACGAACAGGCGTATTTTCCAGACAATATAAATTAAGTTTATGATAAGGTTTATTCAGATGGATATTACCTACAGAAGCGACAAAAGCATTAATCTTAATCCCTTTAATCAATTGTTTCGCAATAGCACCTGCTACTATTCTGGTGGCTGTTTCTCGTGCTGATGACCGCCCTCCTCCTCTATAGTCTCGAATGCTATATTTTTTTTCATATACATAATCTGCATGAGATGGTCGATAAATATTATGAATATGAAAATAGTCCTTATCTTTATGGTTTTTATTATCAATAGAAAACCCAATTGGAGCTCCTGTCGTTACTCCATCTAAAATACCTGATAACAAAGAAACTTTATCATCCTCTTTTCTTTGTGTTACTATATTAGATTGTCCGGGTTTTCTTCTATTTAATTCTTTCTGAATTGCTTCAATATTTAACTTTAGTCCTGATGGACATCCATCTATAATACCCCCTATCATTCTACCATGACTTTCTCCATAAGTTTTTAGTGTAAAAATTTTTCCAAAGCTATTCCCTGACATAATTTATATTATTACTTAAATGATATACCATTTTCTGAAAGACTTAAAAGAAGACTTTTTTTTTTACCTATTTCATATAGTCGTTTGCTATAGGTTTAAAAATCTCTAGTCTTCCTATATTCCTTAGATCCTTTTTCTTCACCATCCAAAAACAAAAGTAAAGTTAGAGATAATGTGCTAGGTGCTTTGTACTTGGAGAAAATAAATAAACTAATAAACTCGAAAGTGAAATCCAAATCATATACTTGTAAATTGGGGAATATAGAAAGTTAAATATGAGTGACTTTTCTGTCAATAAGGTATTCTTCATATGCATTCCAATCAGTAATTATTTTTCTAGCTACACCTGATTTAATTGCTATGTTAGCTATTGCAGGAGCAACATGCGTAATAATTGCCTCATCTAATGTCTGGGGAATAATAGATCTTTTTCCAAAAGATTTTGTTTTAGCTAATCGAGCAATAGCAAATACTGCAGCTAATTTCATATCCTCGTTGATAGTTATTGCTCGCACATCAAGAGCTCCTCTAAATATAGAGGGAAAGCCTAAAACGTTATTCACTTGATTCGGAAAATCACTTCTTCCAGAAGCAACGATAGAATCAGTACGAGTTTTAATAGCAAGTTCATATTTAATTTCTGGATTTGGATTTGCCAAAGAAAAAATAATAGGATTCTTAGCCATCGTTAATAACATCTCTTCAGATAGAATATTTCCAATAGAAAGACCAATAAAAACATCGGCTCCTTTTAATGCTTCCTCTAAATTAATATGGTCTTTAACGGCAAATTCCTTTTTTTCTGGAGTAAGATCATTTCTATCAATACAAATAATCCCTTTTCTATCAAACATTATAATATTATCTGCTCTTACTCCTAGCTTCTTATAAAACCGTGTACAAGAAATAGCAGCAGCCCCTGCTCCATTTACTATTACTTTTATTTTTTCAATTTTTTTTCCTACAAATTCTAATGAATTAATAAGCGCTGCTCCCGATATAATCGCAGTTCCATGCTGATCATCATGCATAATAGGAATATTAAGTTCTTTTTTTAGCCGTAGTTCTATTTCAAAAGCTTCTGGTGCTTTAATATCTTCTAAATTTATCCCTCCAAAAGATGGAGAGATTGCTTTTATTACATTAATAAAATTTTCAGGTCCTTTTTCAGCTATTTCAATGTCATAGACATCTATTCCTGCAAATACTTTAAATAATAGACCTTTTCCTTCCATCACGGGCTTAGATGCTAATTCTCCAATATTACCAAGACCGAGAACCGCAGTTCCATTAGATACAACACCCACTAAATTGCCTTTGCCTGTAAAATCATAGGCTTTTTGAGGATCTTGAGAAATAGATATACAAGGTTCAGCTACTCCAGGTGAATATGCTAAAGAAAGATCTTTTTGTGAACGATAATTTTTAGTAGGGGTTATTTTAATTTTTCCTGCTGGGAATTTACTATGATAGTTAAGAGCTTCTTGGGTTATTTTATTTTTCATATTTCTTTTCTATCTATATCTAGTAGATGAAAAAGATAAGGAATTACCACTAAACTAAATGAAATATAAACCAAAACATAGCATAAAAAAAGAAAAGGCAATTGAAGAATCACGTTAAAACAGTAAAATAAGAAGACAGAAAGCAATGTAATGAAAATACTAAAACCCATTAGTCCAAAATAATAAAAAATATATAAGAGAAAATACGAACAGACTTCTGTCCATCTAATTTTTAAACTTTATATCCCTGATGTTTTGTTTTCTGTTATCTCATATCTCATATCTCATATCGTTTCCTTTACTATCATTAGGTCTTTTACATCTTTCTTTTTTTAGTTAAAAAAATCTCTACCACTGGAATAGAAAGAAAGAACATAATTAACCTAAAGAAATAGCAAATCCAAATATTAGAACAATGAAAAACCGTCCATAATTACAAATTTAGTTCAATATTTTACATCCTTCACAAAAAAAAATCTAAAATTTATTTAAAATAAATCCTTAATGGAACACCATTAAAATCAAACTTCCTACGCAATTGGTTCTCAATATATTTTTTATAAGAAGATTTTATATAAAAAGGCATGTTAGAATAAAAAGCAAACTGGGGACTAGAAGAAGGTAATTGCGTACAATATTTTATTAAAATATATCTGCCTTTTACTGCTGATGGGGGATTAGATTGAAGAATTGGTAACATTACATCATTTAAAAGGCTTGTTTTTATTTTTTTTCGACGATTTCTAAATACCTTTAATGAGATTTCTAATATTTTTAATATACGCTTCTTCATAAGCGCAGATATAAAAAGAATAGGAATATCATTTAATGATGACATTTTTGCTATAATTTTTTTCTCATATTCTTTAAGAGTTGTATGATTTTTTTCTATTTTATCCCATTTATTTATAAGAATAACAACACCCTTGCTATTATTATAAATCATGTGAAAAATTTTCATATCTTGAGATTTCCAGCCGACTACTGCATCTACTATAAGTAAACAAACATCAGAATATTTTATCGAACTTATTGTTCGCATAACCGCGTAATATTCTATCTTTTCATTTATCTTAGATATTTTTCTAATTCCAGCAGTATCAATTAAAATATATTCGTATCCATATAGAGAATAATATACCTGAAGAGCATCTCTTGTAGTACAAGGAATATCAGTAACTATATGCCTTTCTTCCCTTAAAAAAGTATTTAAAAGGGTTGATTTTCCTGCATTTGGTCTACCAACTATAGCAATAATAGGAATATTTTTGGTGTCTTCTTTTTTTGTAATTGTTGGGAATAAAGTTACTAAATCATCTAGTATTTCCCCACTTCCACTTCCATTATTAGCAGACAGACAATAATATTTATTAAATCCTAATCTATAAAAATCAACACTATTTAATAATAAAGTAGGATTATCAACTTTATTAACAATTAGCATTATTGGTTTTTGAAATTTACGTATTAAATTACTTAGATGATAATCTTCTTTTATAGGACCTAAATTAGCATCTACCATAAAAAAAATTATATCTGCTTCAATAATCGCTGATTCTATTTGATTCCGAATACTTTGATAAAAAAAACTATCATTACCTACTACATAACCTCCTGTATCGATTACAGTAAATATATGAGAATTCCATTCAGATAAGCCATAATGCCTATCTCTAGTAATTCCACTTATTGAATCAACAATTGCTTCAGTTCTACCAACTAACCTATTAAAAAAAGTTGATTTTCCTACATTTGGTCTACCAACTATAGCAACAATTGCTTTCTGCATTATTTAGCTATTAGGTATAGCTCCTATTTTTTTTAAAGAAACTTTCTAACAAAAGCCCAGCTTCTTTAGAAAATATTCCTTTACTAAAAGTAATATTTGAAGCGCCGAAAACCAAACTCCCTAATTTAGCCAATAAAATAGCAGCAGCACACATAAGACAAGGTTCTAAAGTAACGTAGATTTTACATTCTTTTAAATACTTATATTTTCCTTTTAAATACAATTCTGCTGCTCCGAGAACTTGGATTTCTGCATGAGCGGTAACATCTTTTAGTTTTTTTGTAAGATTATGAGCTTGTGCAATTATAGTATAATTTCTTACTATAATTGCGCCTACTGGTATTTCGTTTTTTTCGTAAGCATAAAGAGCCTCTTTTAAAGCGTGTCTCATGAAGTATTCATCTAATAATTTCATTATCTATGATTTAATAGTAATTATTACTGTATCATTAGAATGCATAAAGATATAATTATCGTTTATTATATCTTTGATATATACTCTATCTCCTATCGCTAAAAAAGATATATCTATTTCAAAATAATCAGGAATATTTTTAGGTAAAGCTTTTACTAGAAGCTTTCTAAGGATTATTCGTAAATATCCACCTTGTGCAACTCCGCAGGAGCGTCCAATAGTTTTTATTGGGACCGGCATAACTATTAAATTTTTAGTATTTAATATGCAAAAATCTGCATGCAATATCTTATTTGATACGGGATGAAATTGCACTTGCTTGAGTAGTGCTTCAGTTTTCTCTCCTTCCTCCCATTCAATAATTACTGAATATGAGTTTGGCGTATAAATAAGTTTACTAAAACTTGATAGATCTGTAGTAAAATAAGTATTGGCTACTTCTCTATAATAGAGGACACAAGGGACTTGTTCAAAAGAACGTAAATGACTAGTAGATGACTTTCCTAAGTTTTCTCTTTTCCTTCCATTAATTATGACAGATTTCATAAAATAAAATATTTGCTTAAAGATTCTTTCTTCTGCACTATTTGAATAACATCTGATAAAATATTAGCGCAAGATAATACTTTTATTTTAGATGACAATTTTTTTTTAAAAGGAATAGTGTCACTAACTACAAGTTCGTCTAAAAAAGACGTTTCTATTTTTTCATAAGCCTTTCCAGAAAGTAGCGGATGAGTTGTTAGAGCCCGAATACTCGATGCTCCTTTTTTTTTTATGAAATTAGCTGCAATAACAAGAGTTCCAGCAGTATCTACCATATCATCGACAAATATAACATTTTTATTTTTTACTTCTCCAATACAATTCATATTTTCAATTTCGTTTGCCTTCTTTCTTTCTTTATAGCACATAATTAATTCTATGCCTAAATAACTAGCATAACTTTTCGCCCGTTTAGCTCCTCCCAAATCTGTGCAAGCTATTGCTAAATTTTTTCTTTTACTTTTCAGAAGCATAAGGTATTCAATAAAAATATTAGAAGCATAAATTTGATCAACAGGAATATCAAAAAAACCTTGTATTTGATTTGCATGTAAGTCCATTACTATCACTCTAGTGGCTCCTGCTGCTACAATAAGATTAGTAACTAATTTAGCGCCTATTGGTATTCGGAATTTTTCTTTTCTATCCTGACGACCCCAGCCATAATAAGGAATTACTAAAGTAATGTTATAAGCTGAGGAACGTTTTGCCGCATCACAAATTAATAGTAACTCTATCAAATTATCTGATGGAGGAAAAGTTGAGCCAATGATAAATATATTTGATCCACGGATAGATTTCTCTATCCGGGGTTCATATTCTCCGTCTTTAAATTCAAGAAAGCAAATAGGTCCTAATGTTTTTCCATAGACTGAAGCAATTTTTTCAGCTAAAATTAGGCTACTTCTAGTAGAAAATAAAAGATGTGACATTATTTAAGATTATTTAAGTTTATTTAAGTGTTGTGATTATAATATTTATACTTCTATTATTGCCAAAATAATGCATCTAAAGCAATTGATGTTTAAAAATATGATGACTAAAAAATCGATTAAAGTGAAAAGCATACAGGTTGTTTTGTAATAGAGACTAATTTTCCTTCTTTTGTAATAATTTTTGCCCCTTCTTCTTTATTTAAAATAGTAATTCGTTATCTTCTCTCCACTTAGGCGCCGATTTAATTGCAGAAGAGTTTGAGGGTTTATATCAACAGTATTAAAAATATAAAGTCTTTTTTTTGCTGGTTTTAATTGATAATATATGAAGAACCTCCAAGTTCTGGTTGAATATGGTGATTAATTTTAATACCTAATAGGCTGCTCCCAAATACCCAGAAACTACTAAAACATCATTCGGAGAAGCTCCTTTACGTAAAAAAAGATCTTTTTGATATGAAAATTTGTATCTCCTCCTATTAAATCCTCTAAACTAAACTTATTAGAAACTGCAATAGAAATAGTAATTTGAGTAGGTTTAGCATTCATTGCATATATATCACTAATATTAAGAATTGTATGCTAAATTAAAATCTAAAATCTCCTATTTCTGTTTTAGTAGAAAATTGATGATACTTAATGCCTCCTGTAAGGCATTTTAGAAGCAGACTAATTCAGGGAATATAAAGGTTCAAAAGTTTCCATATTTTCAAAAAGTTTGTTTTTATAATTTTTTTCAGAAAGAAATGCCATCTTTTCAGAAGATGGATAAATATCTGAAATAAAATAAACTTGTGTTTTTATAATTTTTTTAGCTTTTTTTGCTACATTTCCTAATAGGAAAATTTTATGTTGTGCGAATTCTTGAAAAGAATTCTTATAAATATTAATTGCTTGGATAGGAGTTAGTCTAGTTTTATTTTCATTAAAAACTGAAAAATATACATCTTTAAGACGAGAATCTATCATAGGTATAAAAATACCCTTTTCAATATATAATCCCTCAATCATAATACTTAAAGTATCTATAGATAATAATGGAATATTTAGACCATAACACAATCCTTTAGCTACAGATAGCCCTATTTTTAATCCAGTATAAGACCCAGGCCCTTTATTTACACTAATTGCTTTAAGGTCAGAAGCTTTGAATAAACTAGCTTTAATAGCAGAATAGATAAAACAGTGAATCTTCTCAGCAAGCGAAAAATATTCAGAATTTCCTTTTGCTATTAGAAACGGGAATCCGTCTTTCGAAAGAGATATGGAATTATTTTTAGTTGAAGTTTCTATATTAAGAATAATTCCCATATAAAATAATATGTTTTTTAAAAGTTTTAAAAACTTCTGCCCAGTTAACTATTTTCCAAAAAGATTTTATATATTGAACCCGTTTATTTTTATATTTTAGATAATAAGCATGCTCCCATATATCTATACCTAAAATAGGAGCCCCTATTTTATAAACTTTTGACATGATAGGATTGTCTTGATTAGGAGTTGATGATATAAATAGTTTTCCATTTTTAGGACAAATAGAAAGCCAAGTCCATCCAGATCCAAAATTACTCATAGCTGAGTCAGTAAATTCAGATTTAAATAAGGCTAAAGATTTAAAACTATCCTCAATATAAAAAATAAAAGATTCAGAAAGGTTGCTCTCTTTAGGGGAGGTCAGAATTTGCCAAAACAAAGAATGATTATAAAATCCACCAGCATTATTACTAATATTTGTATTATCAATTTCTGATCTTAATAGTTCCTCTATTGAGAAATTTTTATACTTTGTATTTTCAATCTCTTTATTAAGATTAAATGTATACGAAGCATGATGCTTCGTATAATGAATTTCCATAGTATGAGCATCTATATAAGGTTCTGCGCTTTATAAGTGTAAGAAAGTTTTGGTAAAAAAAAAGACATAATTTATGCAAATAGTTGTCAATACAATTTAAAATTATTTTGTCTTTATATTTTTTATGGTTTTTATAATAGAATTTTAGATCTACTTTGCTAATGTTTCCTATTCTTCCTTCTAATATTTTTAATGCTTTTTGAAGATACGGTATAATATTTTTTTACTATATTATTATTGTGGTACATTAAATATACCGTAATAAAACATTATCTTCTATTGAATCTAATAAAGATGATAAATAATATGAGAATTACTATAGGTAATGCTTTTACAATTTGTCCAAAATTCAATCACAAGGAATCTATAAATAGAGATCATCAAATTTATGTCTCTCCAAGAATAAATTTAGCAAAAACTATTATAAATGGAGTAGTTAATAAGTATTGTGAAATAAGAGCTGATTTTTCTCAAACAATAAGTAATAATGAGATCTTTCAAAGAATATATAAAGCTGGACCTTAATTTATTAGCTAAAGAAATTAAAAAGTTTTGGCGAAAAAACAAAATATTTAAAATAAGTCTTTCTTCTAAAAAAGGAAAAAAAAGATGGGTTTTTTATGAAGGACCTCCATCATCTAACGGAATACCTGGGATTCACCACCTATTACCAAGTACTATAAAAGATATTTTCTGTAGATATCAATGTTTGAAAGGGAAACAAGTATATAGAAAAGCTGGATGGGACACTCATGGTCTGCCGATAGAATTAGGCGTAGAAAATATTCTAAATATAAAAAAAGAAGATATAGGTGAAAAAATAAGTGTCATGAGATATAATCTCATCTGTTATATTTCAGTCATTCGTTACATTGACATTTGGAAACAACTAACGAATAAAATTGGATATTGGATAGATCAGGAAAATCCATATCTAACATATAATTCAAAATATATAGAAACCATTTGGTTTATATTAAAAAACTTATTTGAAAAAAAAGTTATATATAAAGGATATACCGTTCAACCCTATTCTCCAAGAGCTGGGACTGGTTTAAGTACTCTTGAACTTAATATACCTGGTGTATATAAAGAAATAACAGATACTACTATAATAGCTCAATTTAAAGCTAATAAATTACCTCCATCACTATCTTTTATTGAAGGAAATATCTATTTTTTGGCATGGACGACTACGGCATGGACTTTATCATCTAATACAGCACTTTCAGTAGGTAATGCTATTGAATATGCATTGGTAGAAACTTATAATATATATCTTTTTGACAAAATATATATAATTCTTTCAAGAAAGTTACTTAATTCAGTTCTCTCAGAACATATTAAAGAGACACCTTATCGCATTATTTATTATTTTTTGGGTAAATATATTATAGGAGCGAGGTATGACCAACTTTTACCTTGGCTCCTTCCTTATAAATTTTCTGAAAATGCTTTCGAAGTGATTGCTTCTGATTTTGTTACCAATGATGAGGGCACAGGGATAGTACATATAGCTCCTACTTTTGGTTCTGACGATTCGTTAATAGCTAAGAAACATGGAATTACAGCGATGTTAATTTGGGATAAGAAGAAAAACATAGCTATTCCGCTAGTCGATACTGAAGGTAAATTTATCAAAAGTCTTCCTTCTCCATTCGGTGAAAGATATGTTAAAAAAGAATATGATAAAGAAAATAAGAATTCGGTAGATTCTGACATCGCAATATATTTAAAAAAGAAAGGAAAAGCATTTAAGATTGAAAAATATAGACATTCTTATCCTCACTGCTGGAGAACAGAAACTCCTGTTTTATATTATCCATTATATTCCTGGTGTATTAAAACTTCGTATCTCATTGAAGAGATGATCTTTCTTAATAATACAATTCGATGGATTCCTTTTACCACAGGAAAAAATAGGTTTGGAGATTGGCTAAGAAAGCTTAATGATTGGAATCTTTCACGTTCTAGATATTGGGGAATTCCAATTCCAATTTGGCGTACTAAAGATCAAATAGAAGAAAAAATTATAGGGTCAATAGAAGAGTTAATAATAGAAATTAAAAAAGCTATAGAAGCAAATTTTATGAAAAAAAATCCTCTATACAGTTTTTTTATTGGTGAAATGAGTAATGAAAATTATAATAAAATAGATATTCATAAACCTATGATAGATAATATTATACTTATTTCTATTAGAGGTAAACCTATGCGACGCGAAGAAGATTTAGTTGATGTATGGTTTGATTCTGGATCAATGCCTTTTGCTCAATTACATTATCCGTTTGAAAATAAAGAGAAAATACAGCAGGGCAAATTCTATCCAGCAGATTTTATTTCTGAAGGAGTAGATCAAACAAGAGGATGGTTTTATACTTTACATGCTGTTTCATCTATGCTTTTTCGATCTGTAGCTTATAAAAATGTTCTATCTAATGGATTAATTTTAGATAAGACGGGACAAAAAATGTCTAAAAGTAAAGGGAATACTATTAATCCTTTTGAAATTATTGAAAAATATAGTCCTGACGCGGTACGTTATTATATTATTTCAAATAGTCTTCCTTGGGATAATTTAAAATTCTCTTTATCGTGTATAGATGAAGTACGTAGAAAATTTTTTAGTACGCTTTATAATAGCTATGCTTTTTTCGCTTTATATGCGAATATAGATTTTTTTTGTTATAAGGAAGATCCTTTCGCTTTAAGCGACCGTCCTGAATTTGATAGATGGATTCTTTCAGAATTACATTTTCTTATTAAAAATGTAGAAAATTTTTATGATAATTATGACCCGACCAGGGTTATACGAAATCTTTTTTATTTTGTTACAAACCAACTAAGCAACTGGTTTATTCGTCTATCTAGAAAAAGGTTTTGGAAATGTCGCTATTCTCAAGATAAAATAGCAGCATTACAAACTTTATATGAAATATTATTAGTACTTTCTAAGTTGCTTTCGCCAATAGCACCTTTTTTTTCTGATCTTTTATATAAAGATCTAGTCTATTCAAGCAGAAAAGAAATATATAAAAGCGTTCATCTCTCTTATTTTCCAAAAGGACAAAAAAATATTTTAGATGTAAAATTACAAGAACAAATGAAAAATTCTCAACGTATTGCTTCTATAGTCTTTTCTATAAGAAAAAAAGAAAATATAAAAGTAAGACAACCTCTTAAACAACTATTAATTTTATCGTTTTCTTCTGAAAACAATAATTATCTTACTGATTTAATAAAACAGGAAGTTAATGTAAAGAAAATTCTTCCTCTCTCAAAAAAGGAAGCAGAAAATCTGTATATAAAAGAAATAAAACCAAATTTTAGACTATTGGGGCCTCGTTTTGGGGAAAATCTCTATAAGATATCAGAATTACTGATTAAACTCTCTATAAAAGAAATTAATAAGTTTGAAGAAAATAAATATTATTTTATAGAAATTGAAGGAAGAAAACAAAAAATAGGAATAGAAGAAGTCACCATCTTAACTAAAAAAATAAAAGGATGGTCAGTAGCTTTTGAAGAAGATTTTCTTATAGCACTTGATACTCATATCAACGAAATCTTACGAAGTGAAGGAATAACTCGAGACTTTGTAAGTAAGATTCAACAAATGAGAAAAAAAAAGAAATTAAAAGTAACTGATAAAATTATATTATATATTACTGCTTCTTCGTTCATAAAAAAAGCTATTCTATTAAATAAGGATTATATTTGCTATAATACACTATCCAAAAAGTTATATTTAGTTTATAAATTTAAGGTCAAAGAAGAGAAAGAGAAAGAGATAGAGATAGAAATTGAAGGAGAAAAACTAAGCTTCTATATTCACTAAAATAATTTACGCGCTTTTTTAGCAGCTGCTATCATATTTTTAAGTGCATGTTTGGTTTCTTTCCACGTTCTTGTTTTTAGCCCACAATCAGGGTTAATCCAAATCCTTTTAGGAGGTAATAATTTCATTGCTTTTACCAAAAAGTTAAACATTTCTTCTATACACGGTCCTCTAGTAGAATGAATATCGTATATTCCTGGACCAATATCGTTTGGATATTTAAATAGTGCAAACGATTCAAGAAGATCCATTTGGGACCGTGAAGTTTCGATTGTTATAACATCAGCATCAAGACATGCTATAAACTCCATTATTTCATTAAATTCACTATAACACATATGTGTGTGAATTTGGGTATCATTTTTAACTGCACTTGAAGCTATTCTGAACGATCTTATCGCCCATTTAAAATATTCATCCCAATTTTTATTTTTTAATGGTAATCCTTCTCGTAAGGCTGGTTCGTCTATTTGTATAATACTTATACCATTCTTCTCTAAATCCAAAACTTCATCTCTAATAACCCAAGCTATTTGCTCTGCTGTTTTTTCTCTTTCTTGATCGTCTCTAACAAATGACCACTGTAATATAGTAACAGGGCCAGTTAACATTCCTTTCATTGGTTTTTTTGTTTTTTCTTGAGCAAAAGAAATCCAATTTCTTGTCATAGCTCTGTCCCAACTAACATCTCCAAATATAATAGGAGGTTTTACGCAACGGTTGCCATAACTTTGTACCCAGCCATTTTTAGTATGAAGAATCCCTTTTAATTTTTCCCCAAAAAATTCAACCATATCATTTCTCTCAAATTCTCCATGCACCAAAACGTCTATTCCTATTTCTTCTTGAAAGTTAATAACTTTTAGAATGTTATTTTTAATTTCTTTTTCATACTTTTCTGATGTTATTTTTCCTTTTTTTAAATGTGATCGTAAATTACGAATTGTTTTTGTCTGTGGAAACGATCCGATCGTTGTTGTCGGAAATAAAGACCATTCAAAATGTTTCTTTTGAAGTTTTTTACGAACTTCAAATGTAGAAGTTCTATGTATATCTTGGGTTTTAGTAGAAAGAATACGGGTCTTTACGTTAAGATTATGAATGAGTTTTAAATTAGAAAAGAATTCTTGTGACCGAAGATTATTTATAAATAATATTTTATTTCCTTCCAAGATCTTCTTTAAAGATTGTATTTCTTGAAGTTTTTGATTGGCAAAAGCCATTCTATCTTGAAGTTGGGTAGGAATATTTTCTTCAATATTTTTATCAAAAGGAACATGTAAAAGTGAGCAGCTTGGAGCTATCATTAGATTACTTTCTCCTAAAAAAGTAATTGCCTTCTGAATAAGATTCAAAGACTTTTTAAAATTATTTTTCCAAATATTCCTTCCATCAATCAAACCCAAAGATAGAATACGTCCTTTAGGAAAGTTTAATAAAATATTATTAAGCTGATCAGGTCTTTTTACTAAATCAATATGCAATGCAGAAACTGGCAAAGAAATAGCCATAGAATAATTTTCATCAAGTCCTTCAAAATAAGTAGCAATTAAAATTTTAATAGCAGGACAATTTTTTTCTAAATAAGAATATGTTTTTAAGAATGCTTTTTTTTCTTCTTCTTTTAGTTTTAGGACAAGAAACGGTTCATCGAATTGAATCCATTCAGCCCCTTTTTGCAATAAATTATTTATAATTTCTATATATACTGGTAAGAGACGATCAATAAGATTGATCCGGTGAAACCCTTTTTCTTTTTCTTTTCCTAGAAGGAGGTAAGAAACTGGTCCTAGAAGGACAGGTTTAGGTGTTTTGTTTAAGACTTTTTTCGCTTCTTCAAACTCTTCAAAGACTTTTTTTGAAAATATTTTAAAAGTTTGATCAGATGAAAATTCTGGAACAATGTAATGATAATTTGTATCGAACCATTTAGTCATTTCCATTGCTGGTATATCAATTTTTCCATCTTGATATCCTCGTGCCATGGCAAAATATAAATCTATTGGTCTAGAAGAAGCTAAAATATTATATCTTTTAGGAATTGCTCCAAGTAAAAAAGACATATCAAGCATATTGTCGTAATAACTAAAGTCATTACATGGAATCAAATCGAGATATAATTGTAATTTCCAATGGTTCTCACGAAGTTTTCTTGTTTCTTGATATAGAAGGTCGATACTTATTTGACCAGATAAGTATTTTTCTGTATAACTTTTAAGTTCTCTATTTATTCCTATTCGAGGATAACCTAAATTATGTGTTATCATATTTTTGTTAAATTGATAAAATAAATAATTAAAATTGCTAATTTCATATATCAAGTACATATGTTAAATGTTAATAATATTAATGATGGAAGAATTATATTTATGGGAACTTCATATTTTTCTGTTTTTAGTATTGAAATTTTATTGAAAGAAAAATATAAAGTATTATGTGTAGTAACTAATACTGACAGGTTTTCTGTCAGGAGTAAAAAGCTTTTTGTAGAATCAGCTGTAAAAAAATATTCTAGAAACCATGCCTTACCTATTTTACAATCTGATGATTTGAAAGATTTTCTTTTTTTAGAAACGTTACAAAAATGGCATACTGAAATAATCATTATCGTAGCTTTTCGTATTTTACCTAAAAGTGTTTGGACTCTTCCAATATTTGGGAGCTTTAATTTACATCCTTCATTATTACCAAATTATAGAGGAGCAGCGCCTATTAATTGGGTGCTAATGAATGGCGAGGCTAAAACAGGTCTCTCTTTTTTTAAAGTAGATGAAAAAATAGATATGGGAAGGATGCTCTTGCAAAAGAAAATAAGTATTGAAATGGAAGAAAATGCTGGGTCTTTGTCGATAAGACAATCGGAAATCGGAGCTTATTTAATAGCTAATACTATTAAATGTATTTTTTATAATTGTCTCTCAACTAGAGACCAAATTACAACTTTTAAATTTAAAATGGCACCTAAGTTATTAAGAGATGATTATAAAATAAACTGGAAAGCGACTATTAAAGAGATCTATAATAAGCTTCTAGGACTTAGCCCATTACCAGGAATATTGATCAATATTGATCTACCTTTTTGTCAAAAAAAAATAGGCGTGATAGCTTAGTTGGTTAGAGCATCGGCTTCATAATTCGAAGGTCGGGGGTTCAAATCCGCCTCACGCTACTATCTATAAATAATATTCCCATCAATAAATTCTTGAATAGAAATAGCAGTCGATTTTGGAAGTGATTCATAAAATTTCGCTATTGTAATTTGTTCTTTATTTTCTAAATTATCATATAAAGAATCATTGTATAAATAAAATTCTTCCAGTTTTTTATCTAACTCCGCCTTAATTGCACTGTTTATTTGAGTACTTCTCTTACCTAAGATATTTATAATTGCATAAATATTATTTTCAAATTTTTCTAATTCTTTTCTATCAATAGTTTCTGTATTAAAAGATATTTGAATCTTAGCAAAATTCATATTATTATTATAATTAATCTAATATAGAGGTTATTTCTATAAATCTTTTATATAGAGTTTTTATTTTAACTTTTAATTCTTTGGAAGCTCTTATTAGTGGCAATCGTACATATAGTTTACAAAGTGTAAGTAATTTTAAAAAATATTTAATTCCTGTTGGATTGACTTCTTTAGACAAAGAATTTATTAGATTATATATTTGATAATAAGATTCAAAAACTTTATTAATTTTATTCTCAAAAGAGTAATCTATCATATAAGAAAATATCTGTGGTATTGCTTGCGCAAGGACTGAAATTACTCCTTCCCCGCCGCCTAGTGTTATGGGAACAGCCAAAGAATCGTCCCCAGCTATTACACTGAATTCTTTAGGTTTGTTGTTAATAATTTCGTAACTTTGAAATAAGTTACCAGAAGACTCTTTAATTCCAATTATATTTCCATATTCTTGAGCTAATCTAAGTACAGTTTCCGGGAAAATATTTGATCCAGTTCTTGATGGAACATTATATATAATAATCTTTTTTTGTGTACTTTCTGCTATTTTTTTGAAATGTTGATAGATGCCTTCTTGTGACGGACGATTATAATAAGGAGAAACAGAAAGAATAGCCTCAAAATTAGATTTTTTTATGGTTTTTATTTGTTCAATAATATGTTCTGTATTATTTCCACCTATACTTAAAATAATAGGTAAATCATAATGATTTATTGATTGTATAAAACTAATAATATTATTTTTTTCTTTTATTTTTAAGGTACTTGGTTCTGAAGTGCTACCTAATAATACTAGATAATCTACAGAACTTATATTTATGTGAGTTACTAATTTTTCAAGACTTTTAAAATCTATTTTGTTTTTTTCATTAAAAGGCGTAATAAGCGCAACTCCAGTCCCTAAAATTCTTTTCATATTGTAGTTTGATTAAGTAGCATTTATTTTTTCTTGAAAAGTACAAGAATTTTAATAATTAAAATTATATAATATTTATTTTATGTCTTTTGATTTAGTAATTATAGGATCGGGTCCTGGTGGTTATGTAGCTGCTATAAGAGCGGCTCAGCTAGGGTTTAAAACAGCAATAATAGAAAAAGAAAATTTAGGCGGTATTTGTTTAAATTGGGGGTGTATTCCTTCGAAAGCTCTATTAGAGTCTTCATATTGTTATTATACGCTTGATAAAAAAATTACAAAACATGGACTATGTGTAAGTGAAATTACCCTTGATCTTTATCAAATGATTCATAGAAAAAATAAAATAGTTCAGAATATTTCGAAGGAAATAAAATATTTACTCAACATAAATAAAGTTGACATTTTTCAAGGATTAGCTACCTTTAAAGATTCTAACACACTCTATTTATTTTCTTTAGAAAAAGAAAAATTACAATCAATTGTTTTTAATAATGCTATTATTGCAACCGGATCTATTGCTACAGATCTTCCTATTTTTAGAATAGATAAAGAAAGAATTATTAGTTCTACTGAAGCTCTATCTCTAAAAGATCTTCCTAATCACCTTATTATTATTGGTGGAGGAGTAATTGGAGTAGAAATTGCTTCCGTATATTGTCGTTTAGGTAGTAAAGTAAGTCTTATTGAGTTTAATGATCATATTCTATCTTCGATGGATATTTATGTTGGAAAAGAAATACATAAACTTCTCCATAGATTGGGAATTGATTTTTACCTTTCTGCTGAAGTTAAATCTATCAAAGTCAGTCTAAAAGAAGTAGTAGTTTATATAAAAAAAAACTTATCTGAAGTTAGTACATTGATTGGTGATTATGTTTTAGTAGCTATAGGTAGAAAACCTTATACTAAAGATCTTGGGTTAGAAAATATTGGCGTTTTTCTTAAAAAAAATGACTTTATTCCAGTAAACGGTAAGTTACAGACTGTTTCTAACAATATTTATGCAATAGGAGATGTAATTGGAGGCCAAATGTTAGCTCATAAAGCGGAAAAAGAGGGAATATTTGTAGTAGAACAACTGGCCGGACATAAACCATATATAAATTATTCCCTTATTCCTACTGTTGTATATTCATGGCCTGAAGTAGCTTCTGTAGGAAAAAATCAAGAACAACTAAGAGATGAAGGAAGATCGTACAATATTGGTAAATATCCATTGAGAACTCTTGGTAGAAGTAGAGCAAGTGGTGATCTTGATGGACTTGTTATAATTCTATCTGATAAGAAAACAGACGAAATATTAGGATGTCATATTATAAGTTCGCGTGCTTCTGATATGATAATGGAGGTAGTAGTCGCTATGGAATTTGGAGCAACGCCTGAAGAAATTACACATATTTCACACCCTCATCCAACTTTCTCAGAAGCTATTAAAGAGGCATCTAATAAAATATATACTCTATCTCCTATAACTAAAAAAGTTATATAAATTAAGGAATTAAGGTGGAGTAGAAAAATTTTAGCTGTTATTTTGGCTTGTATGGTTGATTGGTAAGGATGTAATTATGATGAAAGCAGGTTTCAGGATAAATTTTATGTCTTATCTCTTACGACCAAAATGTGTATAAAAGAAAAGATACAAAAAGTTATTGATGAATTTTTATTCATCGAAAATTGGGAAGAGCGTTATGAACATATTATTTCTTTAGGAAAGAGACTTTCTAAAAAATCTCGGGATTTACGAAAAAAAAATAATATGATTCTAGGGTGCCAATCTAAAGTTTGGGTGCGTGCTTATATAAAATATAATAAAATCTTTTTCCATGCAGAGAGTGACGCCCTAGTCACGAAGGGAATGGCTGCTTTAATGTTACGTATTTATTCTGGACAATTTCCTTATGATATAATTCATACAACTCCTTGCTTTATATACAATATTGGTTTTTCTTCTTTTCTTAGCTCTAATAGAGCAAACGGTCTTGAAGCTATTTTTTTAGCTATAAAAAAGTACGCTATTTATTTTCAATAATCATATTATATACATCTATTATATGTCCGTAAGGTCAAAACTAACATTCAATCCACAATATATTAAATATATTACCGTAATTTTTCTTCATCCAAGAAGTTTGGTAGAACCATAAGGAAAGTTAAGAAAAATCTTTTTAAATTTGAAATAATTCATATAACAATGGTTTCTTTAAAAATTAAAAAACAAAATTTACTGGCTAAAATAATCGAACGTCTAAAATCTATTTATGACCCAGAGCTTTTAGTAAATATTTATGATTTAGGATTTATTTATGACATACAAATAAATCAACAGGCTAATATAAAAATAACCATGACACTTACTACTCCCAACTGTCCTGTTGGAGATTCTTTTATTAAAGAAGTAAAACAAAAAATCCATCCTCTAGATAATGTTAAAAAAATAGATATTATATTGACTTTTGATCCTATTTGGAGATCCGATATGTTAAGTGAAGAAGCTAGTTTTCAATTAGAACTTGAATAAATATATAAAAAAAACCTTTTATTATGGAAATTTCAGGAAAAATAAAAAAAAAATCTATATCTAAAACTTTTTCTAGTGGATTTAAAAAAAAGAGAATTAGTGGACCAATTTTTACAAGAGGAGCTTATCTTTTTAAACCCTAACGATTATATAAAATATACAAGTTGGCAAATAGAAATAGAAAAAATAAAAAGTATAGATCCAACATCTTACTAATGTAATTTTTAATGATTTACCTTTTTAAAATCTAGTTAATGTTAGTCTTTTATCTTTTATTGAGAATAATTTACACCATCTAAAATTAACTTTACTTATATTTCATTTTTCTTTTAATGTCTATTAAAGATCTAGAAATACAATTTGGCAAAAATACGTGTTCTTTCAAATTTTTCAAATTACTTTGATGATGTAAGCTAGATATTCTTATTGCCTAAAAGATTAGGATAGGTAGTTTTATCTGTAATTTTTCCAAGCATTTTATATTTATATTATTAGCATAGCGTCTCCATATGAATAAAACCTGTATCCTTCTTTTACTGCATTTTTATAAGCTTTCATTGTTAGATCATAACCCATAAAAGCCGTAATCATTACAAATGATGTAGATTTTGGCATATGTAAGTTAGAAATAAGAGAATTCGCAATACTAAAATTATAAGGGGGATATATAAATTTATTTGTCCATCCATCAAACGGATTTAAATGACGACTTACAGAAACTGAACTTTCAATTGTACGCATAACACTATTTCCTACTGCGCAAATCCGTTGTTTTTTATAAATAGCTGTATTTATTATTTTGCAAATATTATTTTTAATCTTTGCTTTTTCCGAATCCATTTTATGTTTAGAAAAATCTTCTACTTTTAGAGTAGAAAAAGCACTTAAACCAATATGTAAAGTAATTTCTGGTAGAGAAACGCCCTTGATTTCTAATCTTTTTAGTAAATGTTTAGAAAAATGTAACCCAGCCGCAGGAGCTGAGACAGAACCTTCTTCTTTTGCATAGATCGTTTGATATCGTTCGATATCTTTTTTATCTACTTCTCTTTTTATATAATTAGGAATTGGTGTTGTTCCAATGGAATAAAGTTGTTTTTGAAATTCTTCATAAGAAAGATCTGAAAGAAAACGCAATATTCTTCCTCTAGACGTTGTATTATCAATGACTTCAGCTACTAAATTATAGCTATCTTTATGAGTTTTTTTACTGAAGAAAATTTTATTACCAATACGTATTTTTCTAGCTGGTTCTACTAATACATCTAAAAGTTTATTTTTTTTATCTAACTCTCTGAGGATAGATACTTTTATTTTAGCTTTTGTTTGCTCTTTATACCCGTACAAAATGGCAGGAAAAACTTTCGTATTGTTTAATATAATGACATCTTCTTTATCAAAGTAATCTATTAGGTCTTTAAATAATTTATGTTCTATTTTTCCTGTTTTTCTATGAATGACCATAAGACGAGCTTCATCTCTTTCTTTAGTTGGGAATTCATCAATCAGTTTTGATGGTATTTGAAAGTTCAAATCTGAAGTTTTTATTTCTATTTGTTCAAAACAATTTTTTCTTATTCTCATTTAATGAAAATTTAATTATTTTAAATTGTTTAAATATAAGAAATTTTATAATTTTCTCTTATATAGAAAGCAAGATATAATATATTTAATATGTAAATATTTTCCTTATATTTTCTTTGAAAAATTAAACTTTAAAAATTACAACGAAGAGTTTGATCCTGGCTCAGAGTAAACGCTAGCGGCAAGCTTAACACATGCAAGTCGAGGGGCAACGAAAATGTTTTAATTGGTTCGGCGACCGGCGAATGGGTGAGTAACACGTATGCAATCTACCTTTTGCTAGGGTATAGCCAGAAGAAATTCTGATTAACACCCCATAATATAAAGTTTCTGCATGGAGCCTTTATTAAAACTTCTGGTGGCAAAAGATGAGCCTGCGTTTGATTAGTTAGTTGGTGAGGTAATGGCTCTACCAAGACTATGATCAGTAGGGGGCCTGAGAGGGTGTTCCCCCACATTGGTACTGAGACAAGGACCAGACTTCTACGGAAGGCAGCAGTGAGGAATATTGGTCAATGGAGGAAACTCTGAACCAGCTATGTCGCGTGCAGGATGACGGCCTTTTAGGTTGTAAACTGCTTTTGTATAGAAATAAAACTTCCTACGTGATAGGAACTTGAAGGTACTATGCGAATAAGTGTCGGCTAATTCCGTGCCAGCAGCCGCGGCAATACGGATGACACAAGCGTTATTCGGATTTATTGGGTTTAAAGGGTGTGTAGGCTGTTTATTAAGTCAGTAGTGAAAGCTTACAGCTTAACTGTAAAATTGCTATTGATACTGGTAAGCTTGAGTAAGATTGGAGCAGCTGGAATGTATGGTGTAGCGGTGAAATGCATAGATATCATACAGAACACCGATAGCGAAGGCAGGTTGCTAAATCTACACTGACGCTGAGTGCACGAAAGCGTGGGGAGCAAACAGGATTAGATACCCTGGTAGTCCACGCCTTAAACGATGATCACTAACTATTGGAAAAACTATATTCAGTGGCTTAGCGAAAGCGATAAGTGATCCACCTGGGAAGTACAGTCGCAAGATTGAAACTCAAAGGAATTGACGGGGGTCCGCACAAGCGGTGGAGCATGTGGTTTAATTCGATGATACGCGAGGAACCTTACCAAGGCTTAAATGTATTACGAATAAGCTGGAAACAGCTTAGTCTATAAGACGTATTACAAGGTGCTGCATGGTTGTCTTCAGTTCGTGCTGTGAAGTGTTTGGTTAAGTCCTATAACGAGCGCAACCCCTATTGTTAGTTGCCATCGGGGAAAGCCGGGGACTCTAACAAAACTGCCTGTGTAAACTGTGAGGAAGGTGGGGATGATGTCAAATCATCATGGCCTCTATGTCTTGGGCTACACACGTGCTACAATGGCTGGGTACAAAGGGCAGCCACTGGGTGATCAGGAGCTAATCTCTAAAACCAGTCTCAGTTCGGATTGGAGTCTGCAATTCGACTCTATGAAGTAGGAATCGCTAGTAATCGCGCATCAGCAATGGCGCGGTGAATATGTTCTCGGACCTTGTACACACCGCCCGTCAAGCCATGGGAGTCGGGGGTACCTGAAGTCAATAATCCTTCAGTGGTCTGCCTAAGGTAAACTTGATGACTAGGGCTAAGTCGTAACAAGGTAACCGTACTGGAAAGTGTGGTTGGAATATCTCCTTTTTCAGAGAGTTTTTTTTCTTTTCAAAGGAAAGTATAAGGTTTAGAAGTCTCGTAGCTCAGTGGTTAGAGTACTATACTGATAATATAGTTGTCCGTGGTTCGAACCCACGCGGGACTACATAAAGAATGGGGAATTAGCTCAATTGGTTAGAGCGTCTGCTTTGCACGTAGAAGGTCATCAGTTAGAATCTGATATTCTCCACTTTTAAAATAAGATCTATTAATTCTATTAATTAGTAAGAAATAACTAAGAGCGGATGGTGGATGACTTGGCTCTGAGAGGCGATGAAGGACGTGAAAGCTACGATAAGCTGCAGGTATTCGCTATTATATGGAGTTAATCTGCAGATTTCCGAATGGGGCAACCTACTATATTGAAGATATAGTATTACATAAAGTAAGGCAAACCTAGGGAACTGAAACATCTAAATACCTAGAGGAAAATAAAACAAATGTGATTCCATGATTAGTGGCGAGCGAAAATGGAGAAAGCCTAAACACCCAAAGTTTTGGCTTTGGGTGGGTTATAGGTCTACAATAGAGACTGAAATCATGTAGTAGAATGATCTGGAAAGGTCAATCAAAGAGGGTGATAATCCAGTATACAAAATGTGATTTCTACTAAGTAGTAACCTGATTAAGACGGGACATGTGAAATCCTGTCTAAATTAACCGGAACCATCCGGAAAGGCTAAATACTCCTCAGAGACCGATAGCGAACAAGTACCGTGAGGGAAAGGTGAAAAGAACTTTGAAAAAAGAGTGAAATAGAACCTGAAACCATTCGTTTACAAGCTGTCGAAGCCTTTTGTAAGGTGACGGCGTGCCTTTTGCATAATGATCCTACGAGTTAATACTTACCGGCAAGGTTAAGCAGTTAAGCTGTGGAGCCGGAGCGAAAGCGAGTCTTAATAAGGCTAAGAAGTCAGTAGTATTAGACGCGAAACCGGGTGATCTATCTATGGGCAGGTTGAAGCTTTGGTAAAACAAAGTGAAGGACCGAACTGGTAGACGTTGAAAAGTCTTCGGATGACCTGTGGATAGGGGTGAAAGGCCAATCAAACTCGGAGATAGCTCGTACTCCCCGAAATGTATTTAGGTGCAGCGTTGTATTAAGTATTATAGAGGTAGAGCTACTGATTGGATGCGGGGGTCTCATCGCCTACTAATTTCTGACAAACTCCGAATGCTATAATATGTTTTACGATAGTGAGGGTATGGGTGATAAGGTCCATATCCGAGAGGGAAAGAACCCAGACCAACAGCTAAGGCCCCTAAGTATATGCTAAGTTGATAAAACAAGGTTTGGTTACTATAACAGCTAGGATGTAAGCTTGGAAGCAGCTACTCATTTAAAGAGTGCGTAACAGCTCACTAGTCTAGTAATTGAGCATGGATAATAATCGGGCATAAGCATATCGCCGAAGCTTTGGGATTTAAAAGATTTAAAATCGGTAGGGGAGCATTGTAAATAACGTAGAAGCTATTTTGTGAAGGATAGTGGAGTTCTTACAAAAGAAAATGTAGGAATAAGTAACGATAATGCAGATGAGAGCTCTGCACACCGCAAGACTAAGGTTTCCTCAGCTATGTTAATCATCTGGGGGTTAGTCGGGGCCTAAGATGAAGTCGAAAGGCTATATCGATGGATAAGCTGTCAAAATTCTGCTACTTGCTTTTATTGTGATGGGGTGACGAAGAAATGAAACCATCGCGTGTAGTAGGAATTGCACGTTGAAGTAATCGGGTCTAATATATATAGAAAAAACCGTATATCTTGCTTAGTTACAAGAGTACCATAATTCTTTTAGGAAAGTGGATAGTATGGCTAAAAACTTCCAAGAAAATCCCCTAAACCTCAGATAAAAGCAACCCGTACCAAATCCGACACAGGTGGTCAAGGAGAGGATCCTAAGGTGTTCGAGTGAATCACGGCTAAGGAACTAGGCAAAATATACCTGTAACTTAGGGATAAAGGTAGCCTTCTAACTTTAGTTAGATAGTTAGAAGGCCGCAGTGAAGAGATCCAGACGACTGTTTAACAAAAACATAGGGCTCTGCTAAATCGAAAGATGACGTATAGAGTCTGATACCTGCCCGGTGCTGGAAGGTTAAGGAAGGAGGTAAACGTTTGTGAAGCCTACGACTGAAGCCCCAGCAAACGGCGGCTGTAACTATGACGGTCCTAAGGTAGCGAAATTCCTTGTCGGGTAAGTTCCGACCTGCACGAATGGTGTAACGATCTGGATACTGTCTCGGCTGTGAGCTCGGTGAAATTGTAGTATCGGTGAAGATGCCGGTTTTTCGCAATGGGACGAAAAGACCCTGTGAACCTTTACTATAGCTTCGTATTGACTTTGGATAAATAATGTATAGGATAGGTGGGAGACTTTGAAGTATGATCGCAAGGTGATATGGAGTCATCCTTGGAAATACCACCCTTTATTTATCTGAATTCTAACTCGGTAACGAGGACAGTGCGTGGTGGGTAGTTTGACTGGGGTGGTCGCCTCCTAAAAAGTAACGGAGGCTTTCAAAGGTATCCTCAGCACGCTTGGTAACCGTGCTAAAGAGTGTAATGGCAAAAGGGTGCTTGACTGTGAGACTAACAAGTCGATCAGGTACGAAAGTAGGACATAGTGATCCGGTGGTTCCAAATGGAAGGGTCATCGCTCAAAGGATAAAAGGTACTCCAGGGATAACAGGCTAGTCTTCCCCAAGAGCTCATATCGACGGGGAGGTTCGGCACCTCGATGTCGGCTCGTCACATCCTGGGGCTGCAGAAGGTCCCAAGGGTTGGGCTGTTCGCCCATTAAAGTGGCACGCGAGCTGGGTTCAGAACGTCGTGAGACAGTTCGGTTTCTATCTATTGCGAGCGTTAGAAGCTTGAGTAGAGCTAACTCTAGTACGAGAGGACCGAGTTGGACGAACCTCTGGTATATCAGTTGTGCTGCCAAGCGCAACGCTGAGTAGCTATGTTCGGGAAAGATAAGTACTGAAAGCATATAAGTACGAAACTCACTACAAGATTAGGCTTCTTTTTAAGAGACGTTGAAGATTACGACGTTGATAGGCTATAGGTGTATAGGCAGTAATGTCATAGCCAAGTAGTACTAATTTCTCGTTAGTTTCTACTAATTGATAGGGATTTTAAAACTCCTAGTAGGAAATTAATTTCATTGGGTGACGTATGCGACGTGGATCACCTCTTCCCATTCCGAACAGAGAAGTTAAGCTCGTCAGCGCTGATGGTACTAGGTGAAAATCTGGGAGAGTAAGTAGTTGCCCAATTTATCTTATCTGAAGAAGACTTCAATCAATTTAAATGTCTGATAAATATCATTATTATACAATTACATCAGCTCTTCCCTACGCAAACGGTCCTCTTCATATTGGACATTTGGGAGGAGTATACATCCCAACTGATATCTATGTTCGATATTTTAGGCGAAAAGGGAGGGAGGTAATTTTTATTTGCGGTTCTGATGAACATGGTGTACCTATTACACTTCGTTCTAAAAAAGAAGGTATAAGCAAGCAAGAAGTGGTAGATAAATATCACTTACTTATTAAAAAATGTTTATTAAAATTTAATATTTCTTTTGATCACTTCTCTAGAACTTCTTCATCGATACACCATAAAACAGTAAGCTATTTTTTTAAAGAGCTTTATCATAAAGATATTATTCTTGAACAAAAATCTAAGCAATTTTATGATGAGAAAGAAGGACAGTTTTTAGCTGATCGTTATATTTTAGGTGTTTGTCCATATTGTAATAATCCAAATGCATTTGGAGATCAATGCGAAAAATGCGGAATATCTCTAAGCCCCAATGAATTAATTGATCCAATATCTGAATTAAGTGGCATATCTCCAATTCTTAAAGAGACTCATCATTGGTTTTTACCTTTACCAAGCTTTGAAGCATTACTTAAACAATGTTTTATAAAAAAAGATTGGAAAACCAATGTCGTACGACAATCCATTTCATGGCTTGAAATGGGTTTAACTCAACGTTCAATAACCAGAGATATTAGTTGGGGAATTCCAGTACCAATAAAAGATATAGAAAATAAGGTTCTTTATGTATGGTTTGATGCTCCTATCGGTTACATCTCTTCTTCTATTGAATGGGCAAAAAAGAATAAAATAAATTGGAAAACTTATTGGAAGAATAAGTGTGCTTCTTTGATAAATTTTATTGGGAAAGATAATATTGTATTTCATTGTATTATTTTTCCTGTAATCCTTATAGGACACGGAGATTATATAATACCAAAAAATATTTATTCTAATGAATTTTTAAAGCTCGAAAACAAAAAAATTTCTACATCCAGGAATTGGGCTATTTGGCTACATGAATTTGTAGTATTTTTTCCTAATACACAAGATGTTCTTAGATTTATTCTAATAAATAAAATGCCAAATAACAAAGATAATAATTTCTACTGGAAAGATTTTCAAAGACATAATAATTCAGAGCTAATAGGTATTATAGGAAATTTTATACATCGTACATTAATTCTAACGAAAAAAATTCTTTTTGGGGTCGTTCCTACACCTTCAATTTTCAGAGAAAGGGATATAAAAGTTATTAAAACTCTTCTATTATTACCTGAAAACATTGGGTCACTCATAGAAAAATATAACTTTCGTGACGCTTTGAACGAAGTAATGAAAGTAGCTAGAATGGGCAATAAATATCTTACAGAAGAGGCTCCATGGAAAATATACGAACAAAATATAACGCGAACAAAAACCATATTATATATATCATTACAGATATCTGGAATGCTTAGTCAATTATCTGAGCCTTTTTTACCTAGAACTTCTGAAATAATGATGAAAATGCTAAGAATAAAACCTCTTACTTGGAAGCTTTTAAAAAAAAAAGAATTACTCGGACCTAATGAGCCGTTAGGTGACTACAGTATATTCCTTTTTAATAAATTTTGAGTAATGTTATGTTAACAGTCTGTCCAAAGAAAAGCTTAGGACAACATTTTTTACATGATGAAAAAATAGCTAAGAAAATTACTCAAACCTTAACTTTCAAAGGTTATACAACTATTGTTGAAGTAGGGCCAGGAATGGGCGTACTAACTCAATATCTTATTGATAAAACTAATGATCTTTTTGTTATTGAAATAGATAAAGAATTGGTAAAATTTTTACATAAAACCTTTCCGACATTTAAGAATAATATTATTAATATGGATTTTCTTCAATGTAATCCTATGTTTTCATCTTTTGCATTAATTGGTAATTTTCCTTATAATATTTCTTCAAAAATTTTATTTTATTTACTGAAAAATAGGAAAAATATTCCTGAATGCATTGGAATGTTTCAAAAAGAAGTCGCAGAACGACTTGTTTCTGATGCTGGACGCAAAACTTACGGTATTCTCTCTGTTCTTCTACAAGCTTTTTATGAAGTAGAATCTATTTTTACTGTTCCCAAAAATTATTTTATTCCTCAGCCTTCTGTTAAATCTTCCATAGTTAAATTCTCTAGAAAATCACGTGTTGTCAAAAAGGTGGATGAATCAGTATTGTTTAAAATAGTGAAAGGAGGCTTTAACCAAAGAAGAAAAAGGCTCAGCAATACGCTGAAAATTCTTAATTTATCTGAATCTTTTTATAAAATACCAACTCTTGATAAGAGAGCTGAGCAACTTTCTGTACAACAATTTATGCAATTATGTTATCAAGCTCTCAATCAGGATGACAAAGATTATGTATAATTATGAATTATTAGTTGGAAGACAAGATGTAGATTTAAAAAAAAATAGGATGGTTAAGTTTTTTTTCTTTTTTTTAAAATATCTAAAACATCCTTTATATTAAAATTTTTAGCTTGAAGCAATACTAAATAATGAAATAATAGATCAGCTGCTTCATTAAGAAATCGTTCTTTGTTATTACTTTTAGCCTCTATTATAAGTTCAACAGCTTCTTCTCCAATTTTTTGGAGTATTTCATTCATACTACTTTTAAATATATCTCTTATATAAGACTTCTGAAGACCTATTTCAATTTTTCTACGTAAAAAAATAATCTTCTCAAGAGTTCTAAAAAAACAATAACTTTCCTCATTCATATAACCCCAACAATTATCTGCACCTAAATGACAAGTCGGCCCCAAAGGGATTACTTTAATTAACAAAGTATCATTATCACAGTCTATAAAAATTTCTTTAATTACTAAATAATGAGTAGTTTCTTCACCTTTTATCCACTCTCTTTTTTTAGATCTACTGTAAAAAATAACCCTTTTACTTTGTAAACTCTTTAGATAACTTTCCTCATTCATATAACCTAACATTAATACTTTTAGTGTATCAGCGTCTTGAATAATAACTGGGACTAAGCCTTCAAGAGATTTATTAAAATTAATAGAGTCAAGAGACGGTACTTTCATCTAATTGATATTTTATTACTGGATAAGTAAGCTTTAAGTTTTGGTAAAGAAATTTTACCTGAATGGAAAACACTAGCAGATAAAGCTGCAGAAGCTTTACCATCTTTAAAAACTTCAAAAAAATCCTCCATATTTCCAGCTCCTCCGGAGGCTATTATAGGTACAGAAATTTTATCTGAAAATGTTCTGGTTATTCCAATAGAAAAACCTTTCTTAGTTCCGTCGTTATTCATCGAAGTAAGTAAAATTTCACCGACACCTCGGTCAACAGCTTCTTTTGCCCAAGATAATGCAGTATATGAGGTCTTTATCCGTCCTCCATTAATATATACCCACCAATCATTTTGATAAATTTGAATATCTATCGATAATACTATGCATTGGCTTCCAAACCTTTCTACCAGTTCATTGAGCAATTGAGGTCTTTTAAAGGCTTCTGTATTTACAGAAATTTTATCAGCACCTGCATTTAGCAATCTTTCTACATCATCTAAAGATTTAATCCCCCCTCCAATAGTAAATGGAATGTAAAGATAACGAGCAATTTTGTGTACAAGTGTAATTAATGTCTTACGATTTTCTTGTGTTGCACTTATATCCAGAAATATTAGTTCATCAGCGCCTGATTTCGCATAAAACATTGCCAAATTTAAAGGATCTCCTGCTTCCTTTAAATTTTGAAACCGACTGCCTTTCACAGTTTTTCCATCTTTTATATCTAAACACGGAATGAGACGTTTTGTTAACATTTTTTCATTGTTTCTCTAAGATTTGAGATAGTAATTTTATTTTTATAAAGAGCCTTTCCTAGAATTATTCCGTAGCAACCAATATCTTTTAGATATTGTATCTCTGTAAAATGGCTGATTCCTCCACTAGCAATAAGCTTTGTTTTTGGATATGTAGTAAGGAGAAATTTATATATATCAAAATCTGGGCCAGATAAAAGCCCATCTTTTGAAATATCTGTGCAAAAAAAATTTTCTACTCCAATACTTATTAAGTCTTTTAAAAAATTAAAATAGTAAATTTCTGTCATTTTTTTCCATCCATTTATAGCAATTTTCTTATTATTTACATCCATTCCTATAAATATTTTATTAGGACCATAAAAATTAATCCATTTTTTCATAAGTTGTATGCTTTTCACTGCAAGACTTCCTATTGTGGCTATATTCGCTCCGCATTCAAATATAACCCTTATGTCTTGATCACTTTTAAGTCCTCCTCCAAAATCTATAGTGAGATCAGTATTTTTTGATATTTTTTCCAACACTCTCCAATGAGAAAATTTTCCAGTTTTTGCACCATCTAAGTCTACCAAATGCATTCTAGTAATTCCTATATCTTGAAAATATAAGGACACTTTTAGTGGATCTTTGTTGTAAATTTCCTTGCGTAAATAATCTCCTTGAGTCAGTCTAATACATATACCATCGATTAAATCGATCGCTGGGATGATTTTAAATTGTTTTTCATTCAAAGTTTGATAAAATTTTTTATAATATTTTGTCCTAAAAAAGAAGACTTTTCTGGATGAAATTGTGTTGCATAAAAATTGTACTTCTGTAACCCAGCACTAAAATTACAGTAATAGTTGGCGGAGGCTATTGTATATAAATTATTAGTTATATAATAACTATGAACGAAGTATTGAAAGTTGTTTTCTCCTATTTCTTCAAATAGCTTTCCTTTTAGATTAAAAAGTGTATTCCATCCTATTTGAGGAACCTTGTATATAAAGTTGTTGAATTTTTTCACATTCAGATCAAATATACTTAAACAAATAGTATCATTTTCTTCTGAATATTTACAAAGTAATTGCATTCCAAGACATATTCCTAATATCGGTTGTTTAAGAGAAGGGAGAATTTCTGATAAGCCTTTTTTCCGCAAATATTTCATTGCTGATTTTGCTTCTCCGACTCCTGGTAGTATAATTTTATCTGCATTTTTAATTACTTCCTTTTGATCACTAAGTAATGGATGAATTCCTAGACGTTTCAGAGCAAGAATTACTGATTGAACATTGCCAGCTGGATATTTTATAATAACTACTGTCATAATATTTCTTTGGTGCTAGGTAATAGCTCATTATCATTACGACTTGTTGCCATTTTAATAACATAAGAGAATGCCTTAAATATAGCTTCTATTTTATGATGTTCATTATTGCCTTCTGTCTGAAAATAAAGATTACAATAAGCAACATCAGAAAAAGATTTAAAAAAATGCCAAAACATTTCAGTAGGAATAGCTCCTATTTTTTCTCTTTCAAACTTTGCTTTCCATATTAAATGGCTCCTCCCTCCTAAATCCATAGCGACCTGTACTAAGGAATCATCCATTGGTAATAAAAATCCGTATCGTCCGATTCCTCGCTTATCTTTTAAAGATTTTGATAAGGATATGCCAAGGGCAATAGCTGTATCCTCAATTGAGTGATGTTCATCGATATGAAGATCTCCTTTTACTTTTATAAATAAATCTATTTTCGCATGGATGCATATTTGATCGAGAAGATGATCTAAAAAACCAAACCCAGTAGAAATATCAGAAAATCCTTTGCCATCTATTGAAACAGAGAGACAAATATCTGTTTCTTTGCTTCTTCGTCTAGAAGACCATTCACTAAACCCAAATTTAAGCAAATTATACCTTTTTTTCCAATCCGGAGAATTAACTACCGCTCGGTCTTCTGTAGTAATAATGCTATTACTAATGACAAAAGATTGAGAACGATCAAAACTTTTTGAAAAATAGATAGGAAACATTCCTATTCCATTTTTACGGCTTTCTTTATAAAAATCTATTGAAGATAGATGAATCCCTTCTCCTTCAGCGGTTTTTAAGATGTATTGATGAGCTTCATAAAATAGGACTCTTAGTAATTTTTCTGTTCCAAAACTAACTTGATTACTAACCAATATCAATTCATATTCAAGTTCCAAAGCTATCCGTCCGATATTATATATTAATCCTGGATAAAAAAGAATTTGATTAAGGATACAATTTATAGGAATCTCATTACTTTTTATAAACAAAACTTTTGTTATCAAAACAAATTAATGTGAATATGAGTTTTAATATGAGTTTGATATATTTTAATAGGAAGAACCATCAAATCTTTTGCACTGTTTTTTTTTAATTCGTCTAGAATCTTCCAGATAATAAAAGCTGGTACGATTACTTGAACATAAGCCCTAAAATAAGGTATGGGAAGTATATGAAGGATTTTACATGATTTATGTTTTTTTATTACAGAAAGAATCGTATTTAATTTTTTCTTTGGAGCATTAAAGATTAGATAATTATTTTCTCTGGCTCTTTTTACTGCTTTAATACGAAAAATAAGGTTCTCTGCCACTTGGTTAGATTTAGGATTACAAAGAAGCACAGCTTCTGAAGAAAAAATCGTATTTAACTCTTTTAAATCATTTGATTCTAACGTCCTTCCACTACTAACTAAATCACATATTGCATCAGAAACTCCGATATTAGGAGCTATTTCTACAGAACCTCTAATTTTCTGAATATAACAGTAAATGTTTTTTTTCTTTAAAAAATTGTCAAGAATTTTAGGATGACTACTTGCTATACATTTTCCGGATAAATCTTTGAAAGACCTATATCTACTCCCTTTAGGAACTGCGAGAGAGAGTCTACAATAACCAAAACCTAAATATTCTTTTATTAAAAATTCCTTGTCTAATTCAGAAACAACGTTTTTTCCTACTATACCAATATCAGCTATTCCGTCTTGAACGTAATTTGGAATATCATCGTCACGTAGGAAAAAGATATCTAACAAACAGGTTGATATTTTAAGCTTGTTTAAGTCTAATTTTAGGTTAATGCCGCAAGCTTTAAGAAGCTTAATTGATTCTTCATGTAGCCGGCCTGCTTTTTGCAAAGCTATTTTAAGTTTATTCATCGTTTGGTTGGTATTTTATTCATAAGTTGAACGAGTGACGGGGCTTGAACCCGTAAAGACCAGATCCTAAGTCTAGCGTGTCTACCATTTCACCACACCCGCTAATAAAATCAATTTTTATAAAAGAAAATAATATTATTTTTTTTGTCAAGAATTTTATACTCAAGATAACTAAATGAATATCTAGGATAAATTTTTATCCACTTTTTAAATTTAAAAAACCATCTTTGTTGAAGCGAAGGAAACCCTTTTTTAATATAAGCAGCTAGAAAAGGATGTGTATGTAAGATACAATTACCTCCTATTTGGAGAATAGTTTCTATTCTATAGATATGTTCTATAGGCGATTCAACTTTTTTATATTTATAGTTATTAGGATTTTTTTCTGAACTTTGAAAGCTAAATTCGTGCCTTACTCTTTCTCTGGTTATCTGAAGAAGCCCGAATTTATTAGGAGGTAAGATCTTATATTTTGCAGTATCATCTCTCATTACCTCACTAAAGTGAGAGTAGAGTTCTTTACTATGGTCAAGTTCTAACATATCAATAAAATCTATTACAATAATGCCTCCAAGATCTCTTAATTTAATTTGTCGGTAAATTTCCGTAGCTGCTATAAGATTTATTTCTAATTTGTTTTTTTCTTCTACTGTTCCAGAATTTACATCTATAACATGTAAAGCTTCAGTATGATCAATAACCAAATAGGCGCCATCAATGAGAGAAATATTATTACCAATATTCATTTTTATATATTTTTCTATTCCATATTTCTCAAATATAGGGACTATTTCATCCGAATAATATTTAATTATATCAAATTTATTTTGTTGAAAAGTAGAAAAATAAACACTCATTACTTCACATAGATCTTGATTATCACAAATAATAGAAGTTACATTGTATAAATTTCTCAAAAGATAGAAAGCTGGATCCAGATTTCTCATTAATCGAGACGGATAAATCTTTGATTTAAATTTTGTAAATAAACTTCTCCATTTTTTTTTCAAATAAATCAAATCGGCCATTAAAACTTCGTCTTTTTGATTTAACGCTACTCTTCTTACAATAATTCCAAAATAACTTGGTTGAATAGTTTTAAAAAATAAAATCAATCGTTTTCTTTTCTTATAGTCTTTTATTTTTTGAGAAAAAAAGATTTTATTTCCAAAAGGCAAAAGTATAAGATATTTTCCAGATAAAGTCATTTCTGTGGTAAGTTTTGGGCATTTGTTAGATATAGACTTTTTTGTAAGCTGAACTAATATTTTTGTGTTAATATTTGGGTTTTTTTCTGTGATTAAAAATTCTTCTAAATGAGAAAAAACATCTGAGAGATAGTTGAAGTTTTTAAATTTTAATAAGCACTTGAACTGTAATCCTAAATCATAATATTGTAAAAAAGCATCTTTAACTGATCCAATATTAATAAAAGCTGCCTTTATATTATCATCTGTATTTTTAATTATCCCTACGAAAATATCTCCTATCATTGTGTTTGTTGTATTTGCGTCAATACAATGAAAATATATTTCAGATAAGTGTCTTTTTTGAAGAATTGCAATAACTCTTTCTTTTTTATTATTTTGTATTACAAAAGATCTCTTCATTATCAGATATTGAAATAACCAGTGGAAATTTTTATTTCTTTTTATGTCTGTCTTGTCTGCTCCTTTTCTTTCTTTTATGTATAGAAATCTTTCTTTTTTTTTTTTTCTTTACGTTAGCCATAATAGAATAATTAAATAGCTTAGTTCAAGAATAAATTTAATAAATTATTTTACAATTGACTTTCATTTTTTATATTTACCTGTTTAATTTTTTTTAGCAATTCTCAACCTGGCACTTCTGGAACGAGGATTTTGTTGTATTTCTTCTTTCCCAGGAGATATAGGATCTTTATCAAGCAGCAGGAATGGAAATTTCTTTTTCCCAAATGGATCTTCCATAGGAGTTTGTTCAAAACAACCATTTTTAAGAAATTGTTTAACCAACCTGTCCTCTAATGAGTGATAGGAAATTATTGCTAATTTCCCTCCTTTTCTGATAATGTTAATAACGGAGGTTAATAAATATTTAAGGGAACTTAATTCTTCATTAACTTCTATTCGCAAAGCTTGAAAGACTTTAGCGAGAAACTTTTGTTTATTTTTACCTTGAATATCATTTTTTATAATTTCTATTAAATCAAATGTATTTTCTATGGGGGTTTTTTTTCGCATAAAAACAATATTTGTCGCTAATTTTCTAGCATTTCTTAATTCTCCATAATTATAAAAAATCTTTGCAAGAGATTCTTGTGAATAAGAGTTTAATATATCTTTTGCATATGTTTTCCCACGTTGGTCCATTCTCATATCTAAAAATTGATTATAACGAATGGAAAATCCTCGTTCTGGATGATCTAGTTGATAAGAAGAAACACCTAAATCAGCAATGATTCCTGAGACCTTAAAAATCCCCTGTATCCTTAAAAAATTTTCTATATATTTAAAGTTTCTATGGTAAAATTTCAGACGGTTATCTTTTAAAGAGTTGTTTGTAAAAGCTAGCTTATCTAAGTCAAAAGCTAAAAGAGTAGAGTCAGAAGTAATCTTTTTTAGCAATCCAGCGCTATGACCACCTCCGCCAAATGTAACATCCAAATATACATCATTTCGACCTGTAGTAACTATCCCCTCTATTACTTCTCTTAATAAGACTGGTTTATGAAAGGTTTGTATTATTTTTTGCATGCGTAACTTTTTTTTAAGTGAAGAGAAGGTATGTTTTTTTACTTATCACAATCACCAGCTTCAATAAGCTGGGTATAAAAAGTGGGAAATACAGGACTCGAACCTGTGACCCTCTGCGTGTAAAGCCGACGCTCTAAACCAACTAAGCTAATTCCCCATCAAATAGTTATCTGAAAGATAAGGACATCTTTTATATGTAATTCTTAAACTTCTAAAATAAAAATATTTTGTAAATAAGTTTTTGGAAAGCCATCCAGTAGATTCTTTGATGATAGATTCCATTGTGGAAACTATTTGAGGAAAAGAAAAGATCCCAGTACGATAAACAGACCGGTGATCCTCGACCATTTGTTCCAGATATTTTATAAATATGGGTAATAAATATGGGTAATATTTTATAAATATGGGTAATATTTTATAAATATGGGTAATAAATATGGGTAATTTTCTTATGAAGCTATAGCCTCTTCAGAAGTTTATCTATGGTTTCATTAGATTTAGAGAAATCAAAAGCAGATATTATCTTTTGCATATTCTTTTTAATCCGATTATTGCATAAATTTCCAATACTACCATCAAGAAAATGTCTTGTTACTTTAAGACATTGAAACTGTCCTTCTTGAAGAAAGATCCCTACTTTTTTATACGCCTCTCTAAAGGAGATTCCCTGTTGGACAAACCTATTAACTAGTTCAACACTAAAAACATAATTGTATCGCATATCCTCCATACTATTTTCATTTATTAGAATATGCTCTAACATATATCTTGTGATAAAGAGACATTTTTTAAGTACCTCAAATATAGGTAAAAACCTTTCTTTTATTATCTGTAAATCACGATGATAACCAGAAGATAGATTAGTAGTAATTAAATAAATTTCATTAGTAAATGCTTTTATATAATTACAACGCCCTCTTATCAACTCAAAGACATCTGGATTTTTTTTATGAGGCATAATACTAGAGCCAGTAGTAAGATGATCAGGAAAATATAAAAAATAAAAATTATATCCCATATAAAGACAAACATCCTGAGAAAACTTGCTCAGGGTTGAGCTAATGGCCGCCAAGGAATTAGCGACAACTCTTTCTATTTTCCCTCTTCCCATCTGAGCATATATAACATTGAAATTCATATCTTCAAATCCGAGCAACTCCGTTGTCATTTTACGATTTAAAGGAAAAGAAGAACCAAATCCAGCTGCTGACCCTAAAGGGTTCTTATTAACAACTCTATACGATGCCTCTAAAAGAAGTAAATCATCAGAGAAACTTTCTGCATAAGAAGAAAACCAAAGACCAAAAGAAGAAGGCATAGCTATTTGGTAGTGTGAATATCCAGGAAGAAGGACTTTTTTATAATATTCGCTCAGATGTATGAGTATATCAAAAACAGGTTTTATATAGTTTACAACTTTCTGCATCTCTTCTCTAAGAAAGAGCCTTAAATCTACCAATACTTGATCATTACGAGAACGACCTGAATGAATTTTCATTCCAACGTTTCCCAAAAAACTAATCAAAATGATTTCAACTTGAGAATGGATATCTTCTACTGTGTTTTCAATTTTAAAATTTCCATTCGTTATTGAAAGAAAAATCTTCCTTAGCGCAGTAGAAAGTACTATAAGTTCTTCTTTAGAAATCAATCCAATAGATTCAAGCATGCGAATATGACCTAAAGTCCCTATCACATCAAAAGGAGCCAATTTAATGTCAATGTCGCGATCGTTTCCTATTGTAAATTGCTCTATTTCTTTACTTATATGAAAATCTTTTTCCCATAATTTCATTATATGTAAATTTATGTATGTAAAAAGATTTTTTTCTTAAATAATTCTTCTGTATCCTCTTTCTCTTCTTTATCCTGAAGACAACAGTCGACTGGACAAACAGTCGCACATCGACATTCTAAATGGAATCCAACACATTCAGTACATTTTTCAGGGACGATAAAATATGTATTATTTTTTTTAGGGTAATGAGGAGCTTTTGCTTCTGTAAATAAGCCTGATGTAGAAGTTATTGGGCCTTTTAACCTTGTTCCATCTGAAAAACGCCAGTCAGAAGCTCCTTCATAAATAGCATTGTTAGGACATTCTGCTTCGCAAGCACCGCAATTGATACAATCATCAGTAATTTTTATTGCCATTTTTTAATTAGACGCTCAAAACTCGAGACAGTTTGTCCCAAACTTAAATAAAAAAATGTTTAATTTTAAACCTATGTTAGTAATAAATTTAAAAGAAGGAGAAAGTATTGAGAGAGCCATTAAACGTTATAAACGAAAATGCGACCAAACTCAACTAATAAAAAATATTAAGAATATACAATATTATCTTAAACCTTCTTTTAAAAAGAGGGAAGAAAATTACAAAGCAATTTATAAATACAAACTTTTATACAAAATTAAGAATATATGAAAGAAGAACGTTTATTTGGGCTCGTTGGTAAAAATATCTCTTATTCTTTTTCTAATTTTTTTTTTTAAACAAATTTAACAAAGAAAAAATAACGCAAACTCGTTATGAAATTTTTGATTTGCCATATATTAATAATTTTGAATCTTTTATTCGAAAATATCCTAATCTCAAAGGTGTAAATATAACCATTCCATATAAAAAAGAAATAATTCAATTCGTAAATTATTTAAGTAACGAGGCTTTGGAAATAAGTGCAGTAAATACAATTAAAATAAAAGAAAATAGTCTTTTAGCGTATAATACTGATGCTTTTGGTTTTAAAAAATCATTTGTAAAACATCTAAAAGAGACTCATAAAAAAGCTCTTGTTCTTGGAAATGGAGGGGCTGCTAAAGCAGTAATTTACGTACTCAAACAATTGAAAATACCTTTTTTAATAGTCTCGAGAGATAAAAAAGGGGACATTTCTTATAAAGAAATAAATGAAATTATATTAAACCAATATAAAATTATCATAAATTGCACCCCATTGGGAACTTTTCCGAGAACTGATCAGTGTCCATTTATCCCTTATCAATTTATGACTAAAGATCATTACTTATATGATCTAGTATATAATCCTGTCGAGAGTAAATTTTTGAAAAAAGGAATAGAAAGTGGAGCTATAGTAAAAAATGGTATAGAAATGCTATATATTCAAGCAGAGCTTTCATGGGATCTATGGAATCAATTGTAGTACTTTTAAATTCTTGATGAGATATTTTATTAGATTATCATATAACGGAACTTATTATAATGGGTGGCAAATTCAAAAAGCAGGTCTCTCTATAGAAGAAATACTAGAAAAATGTCTTTCGCATTTGCTAGGTAAATCAATAGATTTAATTGGAGCAGGACGAACAGATAAGGGGGTACACGCCAAACAATTTTTTGCTCATTTAGATTATGAAAAACAGTTAGATAAAAATTTAATGATTAGACTAAATGCTTTTTTACCTAAAGATATTGTCGTATCTGATTTTTATCTAGTATCACCACTAGCTCATGCAAGGTATAATGGGGCCAGCCGGACATATTTATATGTAATTTCATTATCCAAAATTACTTTTTATAATGAGTTCAGTTGGCAATGTCAATATGAAACATTAAATATTTATTTGATGAATAAAGCCTCTGAAACCCTTAAAAAGTATAATAATTTTAGTAGCTTCTGTAAATATAATATATCCAATTGCTATGCAAAAATTGAATATGCACGTTGGTTCTATAAAGAAGGTAAACTATTATTTGAAATAAAAGCAAACAGATTTTTAAGAAAGATGGTTAGATCTATTATCGGTACCCTTTTAAACGTAGGAACAGAAAAGCTCAATATTAATCAATTCTGTGATATAGTTGAGTCAAAAGATAGAAAAAGGGCTGGGCCTGCAGTGCCAGCCCTAGGGCTTTTTTTAAAACAAATTTGCTACCCAAAAGCAATATTCTTATGATATTTCATATAATGGGATTTCGTCATATTTTAGTTTTGAAAAAACGATGAAATCTTGAAACTCTTTAATCCCAGTACCTGCAGTAATTTTATGTCCTACAATAACATTTTCCTTCAAACCAAGCAATTCATCGGTTTTCCCACTGATAGCAGCTTCATTTAAGACTTTTGTAGTCTCTTGGAAAGAAGCTGCAGAAACAAAAGATTTGGCTTGTAAAGATGCTCGTGTAATACCTTGAAGAATTGGCTTGGCTGTAGCGGGAAGAGTTTCTCTGATTATCATAGTCTTTTTCCCTAAACTCTCTAATAGATCGTTTTCATTACGATATTCTATCATATTTAAAAGTTGACCATATTTGAATTTCTCTGAATCTCCAGTATCTTCTACAACTTTCATTCCAAATATTCTATTATTTTCTTCTATAAAGTCTGTTTTATGTTCTATACTATTTTCAAGAAAATGAGAGTCTCCAGCATCTTCTATTTTAACTTTAAGCATCATTTGACGGACTATGATTTCAAAATGCTTATTATTAATCTTTACTCCCTGCAAACGATAGACTTCCTGAATTTCATTTACAATATATTCCTGTACGGCCTTAGGCCCTTTAATATTTAATATATCTTCTGGCGTAACGACTCCTTGTGAAAGTGCCGTCCCTGCTTTTACATAGTCATTATCTTGAACGATAATCTGATTGGATATCTTCACTAAATATTTCTTACTTTCACCAGTTTTAGATTCTATTAAAATTTCTCTATTACCTCTTTTCATGTTTCCAAAACGCACGACTCCATCAATATCAGATACAACTCCTAAATTAGAAGGATTTCTTGCTTCACATAATTCTGTAACACGAGGTAATCCCCCTGTAATATCTGTCATTTTACCATATTTTCTCGGAATTTTAGCTATTACTTTTCCTACTTTTATCCTGTCTCCATTTTCAACAACTAAGTGAGCGCCTACTGGTATATTATATATTTTGATAGCTCTTTTATCCTCATCGTCGCTAATAATTTTCAAAGAAGGAATGAATCTCTTATCTCGTGATTCTAATATTACTTTTTCTTGAATTCCTGCCTGTTCATCCTCAATTTGATAAGTTATGCCTTTTTCAATATTTTCATAAGCTACTCGACCTGAACACTCAGATATAATCACAGCATTATAAGGATCCCACCGACAAATTTCAGTACCTTTAGCGATATAATTTCCTTGTTTAACGAATATTGTAGATCCGTAAGGAATATGATTTTTCATTAATACAGTACCATCGGGCATTATCAGCTTCATCTCAGCATATCGAGAAACGACCACCTCAACAACTTTCCCCATTTCATCTTCAGTAAAAATAGATCTTAGGTCTTCTAACTCTATTAGACCATTATTATTAGCAAATATTTGAGAAGATGCATCTTCTATATTACCTGCAGTTCCTCCTAAATGAAAAGTTCGAAGTGTAAGTTGTGTTCCTGGTTCTCCTATTGATTGAGCAGCTATCACGCCTACGGCTTCTCCTTTCTGGACAATTTTTCCATTCGAAAGATTTCTACCATAGCACTTAGCACAAAGCCCACTTTTTGCTTCGCAAGTAAGCGGAGATCGTACAAATATTGTCTCAAGTCCAAGTCTTGAAATAAGATAAGCACATTCTTCATCAATCATTTCGTCAGCAGCAACAATCACTTCATTTTTTTGAGGATGAAAAATATCATAAAGTGCAATACGTCCTAATATGCGATCATACAATGATTCTACTAGCTCTTCGTTCTTTTTAAGAGCTCCTATTTCAATGCCTCTGATTGTTAGACAGTTTTCTTCTCTTATAATGACGTCTTGAGCAACATCGACTAAGCGTCGAGTTAAATATCCTGCATCTGCCGTTTTTAAGGCAGTATCTGCCAATCCTTTACGAGCGCCATGAGTTGATATAAAAAATTCTAATATAGAGAGACCCTCTCGAAAATTAGAAATCACTGGGTTTTCAATAATATTTCCTCCAGTTCGTTGCGGTTTCGTCATTAAACCTCGCATTCCTGATATTTGCCGTATTTGCTCTTTTGATCCTCTTGCCCCTGAATCCAGCATCATATAAACAGAATTGAACCCTCTCTTATCTTCTTGCATTTTACTCATTACTTTTTCTGTAAGTATTGCATTAGTGCTGGTCCATATATCGATGACTTGATTGTAACGTTCGTGATTAGTAATTAGGCCCATATTATAATTTCCAACCACTGAATCTATCTGTTGAATTGCCATTTTGATCATTGATGGTTTATTATTTGGAATTATGATGTCTTTCAAAGAAAAAGAAAACCCTCCTTTAAAAGCATTAAAAAATCCTAAATCCTTAATATCATCAAGAAATTTTACAGTAATAGGAATATTTGTTATTGTCAAAATTCGTCCAATAATATCACGCAAAGATTTTTTAGTAAGTAACTCATTGAGAAAACCTAATTTCGATATAGGAACAAATTTATTAAACAACACTCTACCTACAGTAGTATCTACAATTTTCTGCTGAAAATGGCCATCGTCGATAATAGGAACTTTTACTTTAATAAATGCATTGATTGATACGACGTTTGCGTTATAGGCTATTTCGACTTCTTCAGGAGAATAAAATACGATACCTTCCCCCTTTACTTTATGATATGGAGTAGACTTAAGACCTTTAGTCATATAGTAAAGTCCTAATACCATATCTTGAGAAGGCACAGTAATAGGGGAACCATTTGCTGGATTTAAAATATTTTGAGAAGACAACATGAGCAACTGAGCCTCCAATATTGCCAAAGGACCTAAAGGAAGGTGCACGGCCATTTGATCTCCATCAAAATCTGCATTAAAGGCAGTGCAAACTAATGGATGCAATTGTATCGCTTTTCCTTCTATGAGTTTTGGTTGGAAGGCTTGAATTCCAAGTCTATGTAAAGTTGGAGCACGGTTAAGTAATAAAGGGTGTCCTTTCAGTATATTTTCTAAAACTTCCCAAATGGCCAGTTGTTTGTTATCGATCATTTTTTTAGCAGATTTTACTGTTTTAACTATACCTCGCTCTATAAGTTTACGTATAATAAAAGGTTTGTAAAGTTCTGCTGCCATATCTTTTGGTATTCCGCATTCGTGTAATTTTAACTTAGGTCCAACTACTATTACTGATCTAGCTGAATAATCCACACGTTTACCTAGTAAATTCTGTCTAAATCTACCTTGTTTTCCTTTTAAAAAATCAGAAAGAGATTTCAACGGTCTATTTCCTTCAGATTTTATCGAAGTTGATTTTTTAGTATTTTCGTATAATGAATCAACGGCTTCTTGCAGCATCCTTTTTTCGTTTCTTAAAATAACTTCAGGCGCAGCTATTTGTATTAGACGTTTAAGCCTATTATTACGAATAATAATTTTACGATATAAATCATTTAAATCTGAGCTTGCAAAACGTCCGCCATCAAGAGGAACTAAAGGACGAAGGTCTGGAGGAATAATGGGAAGTACGTGTAAAATCATCCACTCTCTTCTGTTGTTGTAGTGTATCTTATGAGCTGAATACTTGAAAGCCTCTACTATTTGGAGTCGTTTAAATTTTTCCATCCGAAGTATCTTCGATCTTTCATTATAAAATTGTTTTCGCAATTCATCAGCTAGATAATTAAGATTAAGACGTTTTAGTAGCTCTTCAATACACTGAGCCCCCATCATAGCAATAAATTTATTAGGATCTTTATCATCAAGTGACTGATTATTAGTAGGAAGGCTATCTATTATAGATAAATAATCATTCTCAGTTAATAATTCTAACTTTTCAAGAGGCGTTTTATCAGGTCTTTTAGCTAACCCTACCTGAATTACAAGATAACGTTCATAATAGATTATCATATCAAGCTTCTTGGACGATAAATCTAAGAGATACCCAATTTTATTAGGTAACGATTTAAAATACCAAATATGAACAACAGGTATTACTAATCTGATATGTCCAATCCGATCTCTACGAACATTTTTATCGGTTATTTCTACTCCACAACGGTCACATATAATTCCTTTATAGCGAATCCGCTTATATTTTCCACACGCACACTCATAATCTTTGACAGGCCCAAAAATACGTTCACAAAATAAACCATCTCTTTCTGGTTTATGAGTACGGTAATTTATTGTTTCTGGTTTAAGAACTTCTCCATAAGATTCTTGAAGGATAGATTCAGGTGACGCTAGACCAATAGTAATTTTATTGAAATTACTATTTGTTTTCTTTTTTTTTAGTGACATAATATTTCAGTAATGAAGGTCAATTTTTAATCCTAATCCTTTAAGTTCATGTAACAAGACATTAAATGACTCAGGAATTTCAGGCTCTGGCATTATATCTCCCTTAACAATAGCTTCATAAGTCTTCCTTCTTCCTACAACATCATCAGATTTAACAGTTAGAATTTCTCGAAGAATATTAGAAGCTCCAAACGCTTCTAAAGCCCAAACCTCCATCTCTCCAAAACGTTGTCCTCCAAACTGTGCTTTCCCTCCAAGAGGTTGCTGCGTAATTAATGAGTAAGGGCCGATAGACCTTGAATGCATTTTATCATCAGCCATATGACAAAGTTTTATAACATATATTATACCAACAGTCGCTAATTGGTCAAAGCGTTCTCCTGTTTCTCCATCATATAAATATGTACTTCCAAACCTTGGAAGTCTTGCTTGATCCATAAAATGCATGATTTGTTCGATCGATGCCCCATCAAAAATAGGAGAAGAAAATCTAATTCCAAGCTTTTGGCCCGCCCATCCAAGAATAGATTCATATATCTGACCTATATTCATTCTGGATGGCACACTTAATGGATTGAGTACTATATCAATCGGGGTACCATCTTCTAAATATGGCATATCTTCCTCCCTAACAATTCTCGAAACAATCCCCTTATTACCATGTCTCCCTGCCATTTTATCACCTACTTTTAATTTCCTTTTCTTAGCTATATAAACTTTGGCTATTTTAACAACACCTAATGGCATTTCATCGCCAACAGAAACTTTAAATTGTTTACGTTTAAATTCTCCCTGTAGTTCTCTTATCTTAGTTTTATAATTGTGTAATATTACTGAAATTAGTTCATTGGTCTGTTTATCATATGTCCATGTTGTAGACGAAATATTCATAAAATTATAAATAGAGTATAAGGTACTTCTTGAAAATCTTATTCCTTTAGGGAAAACTTCCTCTTTTAAGTCATTCACAACGCTTCTAGAAATTTTAGATTGTAAAATTACATAAAGTTTCTTACATAGAAGATCTCTATATTTTTCGAATAGTTCTCTAAACTCATTATCAAATTTAGAAATTTCCAACTTATCTTTTACACGTTTTATTTTCTCCTTAAAACTTCTGGAAAAAATCTTTATATCAATAACCACTCCACCTGAAAAAGAGGGTTCTACTCTTAAAGAAGAATCTTTTATATTTTCATTTTTATCTCCAAAAATTGCTCTTAACAGCTTTTCCTCTGAAGTAGGATCAGATTTTACTTTTGGAGTTATCTTTCCGATAATTATATCTCCTGGATTAACTTGAGCCCCAATCCTAATTATCCCATTTTCATCAAGGTTTTTAGTGGTCTCTTCGCTAAGATTAGGAATATCACGAGTAAGTTTCTCCATCCCTAATTTAGTTTCTCTAACTTCTAGTGAATATTCGTCAATATGGAGAGACGTAAATAAATCATCACGAAGGACACGCTCCGATAAGACAAAAGCATCTTCAAAATTAAAGCCTTTCCAAGGCATAAAGGCTACTAAAAGATTACGTCCCAATGAAAGTTCTCCTTTTTCAGTAGCAAAGCCCTCGCATAATATCTGACCTTTAATTACTTTCATTCCTTTCCTGACAATAGGCTTAAGATTAATAGTAGTATTTTGATTAGTTTTTCTAAATTTAATTAGATCGTATGTTTTAATAGCTGAGTCAAAACTAATCAGCATTTCTTCTGCTGTTCTCTCATATCTTATATCAATCTTATCTGATTCTACATTTTCAACGAATCCTTCAGATTCAGCATGAAGGATTATTCTTGAAAATAAGGCGACTTCTTTTTCAATGCCTGTCCCTACTATTGGAGCCTCTGGAAATAATAAAGGAATAGCTTGACGCATCATATTTGACCCCATAAGCGCACGATTGGCGTCGTCGTGTTCAAGAAATGGAATAAGAGAAGCCGAAATAGAAGCAAGTTGATTTGAAGAAACATCAATATAATCTACTTGATCGTGAAATGCGATAGGAAAATTACCATCTTTTCTGGAAATCACCCGATCCTTAATAAAAAATCCATTTTTATCTAAAGGTGTATTAGCTTGTGCTATGACTTTTCCTTCTTCGTCCGATGAAGAAAGATAAACTAATGAAGAAAAATCTACTCTCCCGTCTTTTACAACGTGATATGGAGTTTCAATAAATCCCATTGGGTTTACTTTAGCAAAAACACAAAGAGAAGAAATTAAACCTATATTAGGTCCTTCAGGGCTTTCTATTGGGCAAAGTCGACCGTAATGAGTAAAATGAACGTCACGAATTTCAAAACCCGCACGATCTCTAGATAATCCTCCAGGTCCTAGAGATGAGAGTCTCCGTTTGTGCGTAATTTCAGATAAAAGATTAGTCTGATCAAGAAATTGGGAAAGTTGGCTAGTACAAAAGAAAGAGCTAATGATAGATGATAATGTCTTAGAGTTTATCAAGTCAATAGGTGTAAAAATTTCATTGTCACGTACGTTCATTCTTTCACTAATTGTTCTAGCCATTCGTGATAACCCTAGGTTAAATTGGGTTGATAATTGTTCGCCGACCGTCCTAACACGACGATTAGAAAGGTTATCAAAATCATCTACTTCAATTTTATTAGTGAGTAATCTAATGAGGTATTTTACTATCGCAATAATATCTTCTTTAGTTAGAACTTGAACATCAATCGCAATATCTATTCCCAAACGTTTGTTTAACCTATAACGTCCAACTTCCCCTAAACTATAGCGTGTTTCAGAAAAAAATAATCTATCAATTACGCCTCTCGACGTTTCTTCGTTAGTTGGGTCAGTACTTCGTATCTGACGATAAATCTTTTCAAGGGCTTCTTTTCCTGATGAAGTTGGATCTTTCTTCAAAGTAGACTTAATAATAATAGAAGCCATAGATGTTTCATTATTATGTAATAGTATACTTTCGATACCTGCTTCCATAAGATCATCTAAATGATTTTTATCAAGAATAATATCTCTATCAATAATCTTTTCTATTTTTTTAATAGAGATTATTTCTCCAGAAGCCTCATCTTCAAAGTCTTCAATACATTTTTTTAAAACGCGTTCTGCAATTTTTGATCCAATTATTCTTTTAAAATTGGAAGGTTGAATTTTTACTTCCTCAGCCAAATCGAATAAACCTAAGATATCCTTATCTTCCTCATAACCAATAGCCCGAAAAAGCGTAGTTACAGGAAATTTTTTTTTTCGATCTACGTATGCATACATGATATTGTTTATATCAGTAGAGAATTCTATCCATGACCCTTTAAATGGAATAACTCTTGCAGAGTATAAGCGCGTCCCATTTGAATGAGTATTTTGTCCGAAATAAACTCCTGGAGATCTATGTAGCTGAGAGACTATTACCCGTTCAGTTCCATTAATAATAAAAGACCCTGAGGGTGTCATTTGGGGGATAGATCCTAAATATACATCTTGTATTACAGTTTCAAAATTTTCGTTTTCTGGGTCTGTACAATACAAACACATTCGTGCTTTTAGAGAAACACTAAAAGTAAGACCCTTTTCAAGACAATCTTGAATTGAAACCCTTGGAGGGTCAATGAAGTAATCTAAAAACTCAAGAACAAACTTATTTCTTGAATCAAAGATAGGAAAATTTTCCATAAAAGTATTGAATATACCCTGACTTTTATATTGAGTTCCAATATGTAAAAAGTCTTGGAATGAATTGATCTGAATTTCAAGAAAGTCAGGATATTGGACTTTCCTATTTCCAAAAGAAAAACTTATTCTTTCTGTTTCTGTAGTTGTCGTCATTCTAGACAATTAATATTATTTTTTATTTTAATTCTACTTCAGCTCCTACTTCTTCCAATTGTTTCTTTAGTGATTCTGCTTCAGCTATAGGGATCCCTTTTTTTATAGGTTTAGGTATATTATCTACTAATTCTTTAGATTCTTTAAGTCCTAATCCTATAATCTCTTTTATACGTTTTACTACTGTTAATTTGGCACTTCCAGCTCCTTTTAAAACAACATCGACTGTTGTTTTTTCTTTAACTTTCTCTATAATCTCTCCTTCCTTTACTGAGTTTACTGAGTTAACAGTCAATTGAGCAGATGGATCTATTCCATATTTTTCTTTAAGAATTTTTGCCAAATCATTCACTTCAACAATTTTTAAGTTGACCAAAGTTTCCGCTAATTTGTTTATATCTGACATGCGTAATTTTTACAAAACAAATTTACTCTTTTTTTTTTAAATAGGAAATTATTTTATATCCTGGAGCTTGTAAAGATACAATTAAATTTGTCAATTTATATTGTAACTCTGAAATAATGCCAACTATTAGTTCTTCCTTCGACTTTAATCTTACTAATGCTTCAAGTTTATCATAACCTATATAAAAATTTCCAGAGACAAAAGCTGCCTTTAAAAGAGGGATTTTACCTTTATTTTTTTTGTTGTAATCATTAATAATTTTTGCTGGATAATTTTCTAATGAAGAGATCATTATTAATGTGTTACCTTTGATGACTTGAACAAATGGATTCCAATTATTTTTATATTTTTCAATAGCTTTTTTTAATAAAGTATTTTTTACCATCAGTACTTTTACCTTCGAATTATAGCAAGTTCTTCTCAAATCATTTAGCTGATGGGCGTTCATATCAGAAATATCAGCGAAATAAATAGCGAAAGAATATTTTTCAGAAGAAAGCACTGAAGAAAGAATATCTATAATTTGAATTTTTTGTTCTTTTTTCATATAATTTATAAACTAATAAGAGATACTATTTACATCGACTCTGACTCCTGGTGTCATCGTTCCAGATAAAAAGATACTCTTTATATAAATTCCTTTAGTTGAAGAAGGTTTTATATGATGAAGTTTATTAACAAGTTCAATAGAATTTTCCTTAATTTGAAACTCTTCAAATGAAGACTTTCCGATAGGGGCATGGACTATTCCATATCTATCCACCCGAAAATCTATTTTACCCAACTTTACTTCCTTAATAGCTCTCCCTATTTCCATAGTAACAGTTCCTGCTTTAGGACTTGGCATCAATTTTTTAGGCCCAAGTATTTTACCCAAACGGCCTAATTTAGGCATTATCAAAGGTGTAGTGATAATTATATCTATTTCAGACCAGCCTTCGCTGATTTTAGTAATATACTCCTCATAACCAATAAAATCAGCGCCCGCTTCTTTAGCTTCAAGCTGTTTATTATTTTCGACAAGAGCCAAAACGCGAAAATGTTTTCCTGAACCATAAGGTAATTTAACTATCCCTCTAATCATTTGATTTGCTTTTCTTGGATCGACTCCAAGTCGAATAGCAATCTCTATAGACGAGTTAAAGCTTGTATAAGAAGAAATTTCTTTTACAATTTTTGATGCTTCAGCAAGAGGATAACTCTTAGTTCCAGCAAAAATTTGATATATTTTCTTTTGTGTTTTAGTTAATTTCTTCATTATTCACCTAATATTTCAATACCAATAGACCTTGCAGTGCCAGCTATCATTGATATAGCAGCTTTCAAAGAAAAACAATTAAGATCGGAAAATTTATTTTCTGCTATAATAAGTACTTTTTTCAAACTTATTTTCCCTACCTTCGTTCTATTAGGCTCCTTTGATCCTTTCTTCAAAGACGCAGCTTCCATCAATTGGACAGCTACAGCAGGATTCTTTATAATCAAAGAAAATGATTTATCATCGTAAACGTTAACAACAACTGGCAATAACTGACCAGTCTTATTCTTTGTAAGAGCATTAAATTGATTGCAAAAGTCCATAATCTTAATTCCTGCTGAGCCGCAGGCCTGTCCTACAGGAGGTGAAGGATTTGCTGATCCTGCATTTATTTGTAGCCTTAAAATTTTTTTAATTCTTTTTTCCATAAGCTATCTAATGGATTTTTTGTTTTTTCATTGGGATAACTTATCCCCCCTTCTATCTCCTCCAAGCGTAGGTAAAAATCTTTCAATAAATATTTTAAATTTTCTATTCGATTCTAGAGAATTTTTTACTTTATTTTCACCAATTTTTATGCATCGTTCTAAGAAAAAAGATAAAGTCATCATATTTCTCTATGGCACGGGCGGTAAGACTTGAACTTACGACCTTTAGTTTTGGAGACTACCGCTCTGACCCAATTGAGCTACGCCCGTCTATAATATTTAGTATAATATTTCTGTTACCTGCCCGGCTCCAATAGTTTTTCCTCCTTCACGTATCGCAAAACGTAATCCTTTATCCATAGCTACGCTTTGGATTAATTCAACATTTACAGAGACATTATCCCCTGGCATTGCCATTTCTATATCATCAGATAATTGAATCTCGCCGGTTACGTCTGTCGTTCTTAAATAAAACTGAGGACGATATTTATTATGGAATGGAGTGTGACGGCCTCCTTCTTCTTTAGATAGGACATACACTTCTGCTTTGAATTTTTTATAAGGCTTAATAGATCCTGGGTTGCCGATCACCATTCCTCTTCTTATGTCTATTTTTTCAATACCTCGAAGCAATAATCCTACATTATCGCCTGACTGACCGTGATCTAAAATTTTTCTAAACATCTCGACCCCAGTCACAGTAGAAGTAAGTTTTTTTTCCCCCATACCAACTATTTCGACATGATCCCCTGTATTTATTATACCAGATTCAATACGTCCAGTAGCCACAGTTCCACGTCCTGTAATAGTAAATACGTCTTCTACTGGCATCAAGAAAGGCTTATCAATATCTCGAGTAGGTTCTGGAATATAACTGTCAACAGCTTCCATTAGCTCATTCACTTTATCAAGCCATTTAGGCTCTCCATTAAGAGCCCCCAATGCAGATCCTTTTACTATAGGAGTCTTTTCACCATCAAAATCATATTTGGAAAGGAGCTCTCTTAGTTCCATTTCAACTAACTCAAATATTTCTGGATCATCTACAGCATCTACCTTATTCATAAAGACTACTAATTTCGGGACGCCAACCTGCCGAGCCAAAAGAATGTGTTCTCTGGTTTGGGGCATCGGACCATCTGTCGCAGCTACCACTAAAATAGCTCCATCCATTTGCGCTGCTCCAGTTATCATGTTTTTTACGTAATCTGCATGGCCAGGACAATCTACATGAGCATAATGTCTAGTATTAGTTTGATATTCGACATGGGACGTATTAATGGTAATTCCACGTGCTCTTTCTTCTGGAGCATTATCAATGTCAATAAAATTTTTAGCTTCAGCTAATCCTTTCTCTGCAAGAACTCTTGTAATAGCAGCCGTTAGAGTTGTCTTTCCATGATCGACATGACCTATGGTTCCAATGTTCAAATGAGGTTTATTGCGTTTAAATATTTCTTTTGCCATAAATTTAAGTTAGAGCCAATGATGAGAAATTGAACTCATGACCTCTTTCTTACCAAGAAAGCACTCTTCCTCTGAGCTACATTGACCTTATATAATGAGCGGTAAACGGGAGTCGAACCCGTGCTTTCAACTTGGAAGGCTGACGCTCGAACCATCTAAGCTATTACCGCTAATAAAGAAGTGGGGAGAGTAGGATTCGAACCTACGAAGGAGATCCCGACAGATTTACAGTCTATCTACTTTAGCCTCTTGAATATCTCCCCAAAAAAAATGAGCCGATGGAGGGATTCTAACCCCCGACACTCTGATTACAAATCAAACGCTCTAACCATCTGAGCTACATCGACTATTACATGTAAAGATATTAATTTTTTTATTCTTCAATTTAAGATAATCAGCAGAATCGATAACGCGAAGCGATTCTATTAACTCCTTCATTTTTCCATTCATTAATTCTTCCAGCGAATAAATAGATTTCTTTATTCTATGATCAGTAATTCTTCCTTGAGGAAAATTATAAGTGCGTATTTTAACGGAACGATCTCCTGTCGAGATTAATGCTTTTCTTTCACTTGACCGTCTATAAAGTTTTTGTTCGCGTAGTATCTTATAAAGACGGGCACGTAGTATATGAATTGCTTTTGCGTAATTTTTATGCTGTGAACGCTCGTCTTGACATTCTACAACAATTCCTGATGGTAAATGTGTTAATCTAACAGCCGTTTCTACTTTATTTACGTTCTGTCCTCCTGCTCCAGAAGCTCTAAAAGTCTCCCGTTTGATCTCATTATTATGAATTTTTATTGAAATTTCGTCAACTTCTGGTAGAATAGCAACTGTTATCGCTGATGTGTGTAATCTACCTTGTGACTCTGTTTTAGGCACTCTCTGAACTCGATGAACCCCCGACTCATACTTTAAACTTCCATATACTTTTCTTCCTTTTACATTTAAAATAACTTCCTTGAATCCTTTTATAGTAGATTCTTGTATATTTAGAATATTATAATCCCAACCGATTTCCTTAAAATACATAATATACATTCTAAGAATATCTTCAACAAAAAGACATGCTTCATTTCCTCCCGTCCCTGCTCGCAATTCCATTATTACATTTTTATCATCGTCAATATCTTTTGGTATCAACAAATATTGAATATGATTTTCTAAGTTTTCTAATTGAGATAGAAGTTTAATTTTTTCATCTTTTGCGATTTCTTTCATCTCAATTCTTTCATCTGCATCTGAAATAATACTATTTACTTGATAAAAATCACTAATTTTTTTTTCATATTTCTTATATATATTCAGAATATTCTCTAGTTCTCTATATTTTCTAGTAAGCTTTACATAACTTTCTTTATTTGCTATTATTTCAGGTTGAATAATCAAATTTGAAATTTCAGTAATTTGTTTACGAAGCTCGATAATTTTTTTTTTTAAAACCCCGTTTTTCATTTGTTTATGTGACCTCTAAATCACTAAAAGATAGTATTTTTTTTTATACCAAGAAAAATGCTTGAAGAACAAATAAAGGTAAAAAAGTCTTCAATGTTACTTAAGACAAATAATACAAAAAACAAAGAAAAGAAACATAGAGCTATTGATTATGAATTTGAAATTATTGTTCCTTCCGAAGGAATATTAGAAATAATGTATGAAAAGTATGGGTTTTTAAGATCTTCAGATTTTAATTATTTATCGTCTCCTAATGATATTTATGTCTCACAATCACAAATTATACTTTTCGGGCTAAAATCAGGAGATACTATACGAGGACATATAAGGCCTCCAAAAAATGGAGAAAAATATTTTACACTCATTAAAATAACAGAAATCAATGGAAGAGCCCCACATTTACTTAGAAATCGTATTTTTTTTGAAAATCTTACTCCTTTATTTCCAGAGGAAAAGTTCAAATTAGCTGAAAAAAGTTCTTCCATTTCTACACGAATTATTGATCTTTTTTCACCAATAGGTAAAGGACAGAGAGGAATGATTGTTTCACCTCCAAAAGCAGGAAAAACAATTTTATTGAAAGAAATAGCATTAGCTATCGAAGCAAACCACCCTGAAGTCTATTTAATCATATTACTAATAGACGAAAGACCTGAGGAAGTTACTGATATGCGAAGAAATGTAAAAGGTGAGGTGATAGCTTCGACATTTGACGAAGCTCCTGAAAAACATGTAAAAGTAGCCAATATGATTCTCCAAAAAGCTAAAAGATTAGTGGAGTTTGGTCATGATGTTGTTATTTTGCTAGATTCTATCACACGACTTGCCCGTGCTTATAATACAATTGCTCCATCTTCCGGAAGAATTTTATCTGGAGGAATAGATGCTAAAGCATTGCAAAAACCAAAACGTTTTTTTGGGGCAGCGAGGAATATTGAGAGTGGAGGCTCTTTATCTGTAATAGCTACAGCAATAATAGAAACAGGGTCAAAAATGGATGAAGTAATTTTTGAGGAATTTAAAGGGACTGGCAATATGGAGCTGCAATTAGATAGAAAAATTGCTAACAAAAGACTCTATCCAGCGATAAATTTAATATCTTCTAGTACAAGAAGAGATGACCTATTACAGGATTCTTTTACATTACAAAAAATTTGGGTATTGCGAAAATATTTATCGGAGATGAATTTGGTAGATGCAATGTTTTTCCTAAAAAATAAAATTATTCTAACTAAAACCAATAAAGAATTATTAGCTACCCTGAACAGGTAACAGGAATCTATGTATAGATTAAAAAGTTGCTACGATAACCTTATTGCTGATATTTCAAATGCCCTTGAAGTTTACTTAAGAATAAGAAATATATTTCCTGGGTCTCTTCTATTAGAATCTCTTAATTTTCAAGCAAAACGTAATAATTCTTCTATCGTTTGTATAGAAACTATAGCAGAAATTCTTTTGGATCACGATTATATCTATTACCGATATCCAGACAAATGTGAAGAGAAGATAAGTTTACCGGAGAAAACAAAAAATGGATGTGAGATTTTAGAGAAATTTATTAAACAGTTCTACTCAAAAAATAGTCTTCTTAATTTTTCAGGGTTTTATGGATATTTTTCTTATGATAGTGTTCCTTATTTTGAAAACATAAGTTTTCGCTCTCGTTCATATAAAAATTACCAAATACCGAAAGTGCGATTTGCATTATTTAAAAACTTAATTATTTTTAATCATTTTAGTAATGTATTGCTGATTTACTCTCATGTCTTTACGAGAAATAATTCTCTTTCTATATTCAAAATAATTTACCTGATTTTTAATCAAAAATTCATTACTGTTCCATTTAGAATTATAAAAAGATTATCGTCAAATATTACAGATTATTTTTATAAAGAATCAGTAGGAAAAAGTATAAGAGCCTGTAAATTAGGTTATGTTTTCCAAATCGTTCCGTCTAGACAATATCAACAGAGATATAAAGGCGATGATCTGAATGTTTATCGTGTCTTGAGAACATTAAATCCCTCTCCTCATTTATTTTATTTTGACTTTGTCGATTATAAATTATTTGGTTCATCTCCAGAATACCAATTTACGATAAAAAATAGTACTGCCTATATTTATCCTATTGCAGGGACAATATTACGTTCAGGCGATAATTCTAACAACAAAATTCTAGCTGAAGAACTGTCAAAAAATACAAAAGAAAACGCAGAGCACACCATGTTAATAGATCTAGCACGTAATGATTTGAGTAGAAATTCTTCCGTAGTTAAAGTAGAAAGATATAAGGAGATTAAATCTTTATCTCATGTTTTACATATAGAATCAAAAATTACTGGAAAACTACCAATAAATTTTTCTCCAGTAAAAGTTTTTGTTGATACTTTCCCAGCTGCTACTTTAATTGGCGCTCCTAAATATAAAGCAATGGAGTTGCTAGACGAATTTGAAAATCAATCTCGAGAAATATATGGAGGATCTATTGGCTTTTTTTGTTTAGATGGGCAAATCAATACTGCAATTATAATACGCACTTTTTTAAGTAAGGGGGGAACACTTTTTCTACAAGCAGGCGCTGGTGTTGTTGCATCTTCTAGCGAAGATAAAGAATTACAAGAGGTAGATAATAAATTAAAAGCACTGAATCAGGCTATTATAGCTGCTGAAAATTATTTTAGCTAATGAAGGAAAAGATATTATTATTGGATAATTATGATTCGTTTACCTATAATATTTTACACCTTATAAAGAAACTCACCGCTCATACAGTAGAAATACGTCGTAACACTTCGATCAATTTAGAAGAAATAAAACGTTTTAAAAGTATACTCCTATCTCCTGGACCTGGTCTTCCTTCTGAAGCTCATATTATGAATCCTTTGATAAAAAACTTTGCTGCTGTAAAAAATATTTTAGGTGTTTGTCTAGGAAAACAAGCTATTGCCGATGTTTTTGGAGGTAAATTGATCAATAGCAATATTATATATCATGGTCACTATAGTAAAATAACTATTGTTGATAGTGAAGAAAAAATATTCGATAACTTCCCAACTTATATAACAGTTGGTAGATATCATTCTTGGATAGTATCTGAATGTAATTTACCTTTGGTACTTAAAATTACAGCAAGAGGTCCCAAAGGAGAAATTATGGCTTTACGACATCATGATCATCATGTTGTAGGAGTACAATTTCATCCAGAATCAATTTTAAGTCCTAAAGGGATACATATTATATATAACTGGCTTAATTTACAAAAATGAAGAAAATTCTTACCTATCTTTTTGAACAAAAAATTCTAACTTTAGAAGGAGCAAAAAGTCTCCTTTTTGATATGTCTATTGGTAAATTTAATACATCTCAAATAGCTGCCTTAACCAGTATTTATAACATGCGACAAACTTCTATTAATGAAATAGAAGGATTCCGTCAGGCATTAATATATTTATGCTTACAAATAAATCTCAATGCATTTAATGCAATAGATATTGTAGGAACAGGCGGAGATAAAAATACTTTTAATATATCTACTCTTGCTTCTTTTGTGGTTGCTGGGACAGGAGAAAAAGTTATTAAGCATGGAAATTATGCATCTTCTTCAATAACTGGATCATCTAATATATTGGAAAAATTAGGGTGTAAATTTTCCACCGACATTAATAGTTTAAAAAAAAGACTAGAAGAAGCTGGAATATGTTTTTTACATGCTCCTTTATTTTATCCATCTATAAAAAAAATAGCCTCAATAAGAAAAAATATTGGGACAAAAACGATTTTAAATATACTCGGTCCTTTAGTAAATCCAAGTGAAAACCAATATCAATTACTCGGAGTAAATAATCTAGAATTAGCTAGAATCTATTACTATTATTTAAAAAAAACAAAAAAAAATACTACATTATTCATAGTTTGGATGGTTATGATGAAATTTCTCTAACAGGACCTTTTAAGTGTTACTCACAATATGGAGAATCTAATTATTTTCCACAATCACTTACCTGTTTACATGTAGAACCAAAAGATATTAAAGGAGGAAAAACTACAGAAGAAAATAAAAATCTCTTTTTGAAAATTATTTCAGGAGATGGAACAGCAGCTCAAAATGAAGTCGTTATTGTAAATGCTGCTTTTGCACTTTCACTAATAAATAAAAAAGATTGGATCTCTAATTATGCTAAAGCAAAAGAAAGTCTAGAAAGTGGTAAGGCTAAAAGAGCTCTTAAAAAGTTATTAGACAAGTAAAATACCATATGAATATTCTTGAAAAAATAATAGAAGTCAAACGTAAATTATTGTCAATAAAAAGAAGTCAATTTCCTATTGATTACTTAGAAAAAAGTCGCTTTTTTAATAGAGAAACTTACTCTTTATACAGAAAAATTTCAACTAATTCTATAGGAATAATAGGAGAATTTAAAAGAGAGTCTCCGTCTAAAGGATTACTTAACAAATCTAATCTACCTATAGAAAAGGTTATTATAGGTTATAAAAAGGCAGGGGTTATAGGAATTTCCATACTAACTGACTTTAGTTATTTCAAGGGAAAAGAGCAAGATTTGATAAAAACAAGAAAAATAGTACAACTTCCCTTATTATATAAGGACATTATCATTGATGAATATCAAATCTTACTTGCAAAAGCTATAGGATCAGATGTTATACTTTTGATTGCAGAAGTTTTATCTAAAAAAAAAATAAGAGCCCTAACACAAACAGCAAAATCTCTAGGGTTAGAAGTATTAATGGAGTTGCACTCCGAAAGTGAACTATATAAAATTAATGAAGAACTTCTTTTGATTGGAGTTAATAATAGAGATCTTAGATCTTTTTCAATAAATTTAGAGAGTTCTATTAAACTATCTAAAAAAATTACTGATAAATATAAAATATCAGAAAGTGGTATTTCTAATCCTTATCAGATTACTTTTCTATCTAAAAAAAGTTTCAATGGCTTTCTTATTGGTGAGAACTTTATGCGATCTGAAAATCCAGGTCATTTGTGCGAAGAAATGATAAAAAAAATAAATGGGACTCAATAAGGTGAAAATATGCGGAATAAAACATACACAAAATATTAATTCAATCTCATTATTGAAACCCAATTTTATTGGAGTTATTTTTTATCCTTATTCTTCTAGATTTATAGGACTTTCATTCCCAATTGAAAGGGTTCCAATTGTAAAAAAAGTTGGCGTTTTTGTAAATAATTCTATTGAAAGTCTTCTTAAGAAATTACAGCAATTAAAATATGTTCTTGAATTTCTTCAGTTACATGGATACGAAAGTATTGATAATTGCGAAGAACTCTATAAAAACAATGTGTCTTTCATAAAAGTTATTAGAGTTAATGAAGCTTTTTATGTCATTCAGACATATACCAATTATAATTTATATTTTCTATTTGATACCTATTGTAAAGAATATGGAGGAAGTGGTAGAAAGTTTTCTTGGGAAAGACTTTCAGAGTATATCTTTGATACAAGATTCTTCCTAAGTGGTGGAATAGGTAGACAAGATGTAGAAAGAATAAAAAAATTTTTTCATACTAATTTTTTAGGAACTGATCTAAATAGTAATTTTGAAACAGAACCAGGGAATAAAAATAGAGATGAGTTAAGAAGATTTATCCAAAAAATAAATTTATGAAATATAAAAATACAACCGGATGGTTTGGAGAGTTCGGAGGATCATATATACCAGAAATGCTCTGGCCTAATATAAAAGAGTTAGAGACCAATTATCCAAAGATAATTATGGATAAAAAATTTCAATACATTTTACTAAACGTTCTAAAAGATTTTGTTGGAAGACCAACTCCTCTTTTTTATTGCGAAGAACTTTCTAAAAAATACGAAGCGAAGATTTTTCTAAAACGAGAGGATCTGAATCATACAGGAGCACATAAAATAAATAATACTGTAGGACAAGCTTTACTTGCTAAAAAACTTGGTAAAAAACAAATTATAGCAGAAACGGGAGCAGGTCAACATGGCGTTGCAACAGCAACAATTTGCTCTATATTAGATATGGATTGTATAGTCTTTATGGGAGCTACTGACATTCAACGACAGGCGATCAATGTTGATCGTATGAAAATGCTGGGGGCAACTATTATGCCAGTAAGGAAAGGGACTCTTAAAGACGCTGTGAATGAAGCTTTACGTTATTGGATAGATCATACTGATAGTTATTATTTGATTGGCTCTGTTGTTGGTCCGCATCCATATCCAACAATGATATCATTTTTTCAATCAATTATAAGTGAAGAAATCCAGCAACAATTAAAGGAGAAAGAAGGATGTGAAGACCCTAATTACCTAATCGCTAGCGTTGGTGGAGGGAGTAACGCTGCAGGAGCTTTCTACCATTTTCTTGATAACCTTTCTGTAAATCTAATAGGTGCAGAAGCTGCAGGATTAGGATTCCAAACAAATAAGACTGCCTCTAGTACTATTATCGGAACGAAGGGAGTTTTACATGGAAGTCTGACTCTGCTGATGCAAGATAAATACGGGCAAATCATAGAACCTTACTCTATATCTGCTGGACTGGATTACCCAGGAATAGGCCCTATGCTTTCGCATCTATTTTATACTCATCGGGCTCAATTTATAAGTATTACCGACGATGAAGCTATACAAGCAGGATATGAACTCAGTTATTTGCAGGGCATTATTCCAGCAATTGAAAGCGCTCATGCCATAGCTATTTTACCTAAACTTCAATTAAAAAATAACGAAGTTGTAATTCTTAATTTGTCTGGAAGAGGTGAGAAAGATATGGAAAATTATATTAATTATATGAATTTGTACTATGAACATGATCGACAAAATATTTGCTCATAAAAAAAAAGACATATTAAGCATCTATTTAACAGCAGGTTCCCCAAAATTAGAAAGTACTAAGAAAATTATAACGATCTTACAAAAATATTGTGTGGATCTAATTGAAGTAGGAATCCCTTATTCTGATGCATTAGCTGACGGAACTATTATTCAAAACAGTAGTAAAAAATCGCTGGTAAATGGTCTGAATTTAGATCTGTTATTTGCACAAATTCAATGTATAAAAAAAGAATTATATATACCTCTTATTTTTATGGGGTACATTAATTCATTTTTTAGATTTGGAGAGGAAAATTTTCTCAGTAAATGTAAACAAATTGGGGTCTCTGGGTTAATCTTTCCGGATCTCCCAACCTCTCTTTATCAAGAAAATTATCACGAACGGTTTAAAAAATATGGTTTATATTTTATTCTTTTAGTCACAACACATACCCCAATAGAAAGAATATTTAGCTTATGTTCAATTAGCGAAGGGTTTTTATATTTAGTCTCTTCTACGTCTACCACAGGAAAAAATGTTTTTTTTGATAAGAAAAAAGATGAATATTTTATATGTTTATCTAGTAAAATAAAATTAAACATTCCAAAACTTATTGGGTTTGGAATTTCAAATAAAGAATCGTTTAATTGGGCTTGTCGTTATAGTAATGGGGCAATTATAGGAAGTTCTTTTATAAAATCGATAGATGAATATGATATAGAAGGAAGTATTCAACGGTTTTTACAATTAATAGAAGGGAATAGATAAATGCCTAAGAGATGTTTTGTAAATGAAAAAAATTGTCATACAAGGTATTAGAGGATGTTTCCATCATGTTTCCCTTATAAAATTTTTATGGGAAAACAGTTATGAAATAGTAGAATGTAATTCTTTTAGTAAAGTTACAAAAATAATAACAATTGGAGAAGCCAATTTAGGAGTAATGGCGATTGAGAATTCTATTTTTGGAAGCATTATTTCTAATTATATTTTTTTATCAAACCACCGTCTTAAAATATTCGGTTCCATTGTTCTCTTTATAGAACACAATCTTATTGCTTTAACTGATAAAAAATTCAATGAAATCCTATCCCATCCAATAGCATTACAACAATGTGATAATTTTATAAAAGAAAATTCTCATTTAAGGAAAAAAGAATTTAGTGATACGGCTTTAGCGTCTCTTTTTATTTCCAAAAATATGTTAAAAAAAAAAGCTTCTATAGCTTCCTTACGAGCATCTAAAGAATATGGACTTTCAGTCATATATAAAAATATTCAGAGTATTTGTAATAATTTTACAAGGTTTTTTATACTAGAAAAATCCCAAAGAAATTTAAGAAAAGGAAAGGAAAATTGGGATAAATCATCCTTACTTTTTCTTTTAAACTTTAAATGTCATAATAAGCTATTGTATATTTTAAATACCATAGCAGATAAAAAACAAATTATTACTAAAATAATAGCATTGTTGGTAAAGCCTGGTGAATATCTCTTTTATATAGATTTTATTATTGATGATTATATGGGTTTCGAACAGCTGAAATCAAATATAAAAAATAGATCACATATATTTACTATACTCGGAGAATTCATGAATTTTATTATTTTATAAGCAAGAGTTAAAGAGTTAAATTCATGAAAAGCATAATATTTATTATTTTTGCTGGATCACTTAATAAAAAAAATATATGCAAACTATTGACAAAATATCTAACGATTGGATCCTCCAATTTAAAAAACCACTCATAATTTCAGGTCCATGTAGTGCAGAAACTCAAGACCAAGTACTTAAAACAGCTTCTAAACTTAGTAAAGCTTCGATACAAGTTTTTCGTGCAGGTATTTGGAAACCTCGTACTCGACCTGGGACTTTCGAAGGAATAGGTGAAATAGGTCTTAAATGGTTACAAAAAGTAAAAGAAGAGACGGGAATGCTAACAGCAATAGAAGTCGCTAATGCGACTCATGTAAAAGATGCTCTTTCATATAATATTGATCTTTTATGGATAGGCGCTCGGAGCACCGTTAATCCTTTCTCTGTCCAAGAAATTGCTGAAGCTTTAAAAGATACAGATAAAATTATTTTAATAAAAAATCCTATTCATCCAGAATTTGAACTTTTAAAAGGCGCTATAGAAAGACTTTCTGCACAAAAAATAAAAAAAATAGGTGTTATTCATCGTGGATTTTCCGCGTATAAAGATTCTAATTATCGAAATATTCCAAATTGGAGAATGGCCCTAGATTTTATAATTAGGTTTCCTAATATGCCTATCTTATTTGATCCATCTCATATTTGTGGACAAAGAGCAGGTATTTCCAAGATTGCACAACAAGCATTAAATTATGAATTTACAGGTTTAATGGTCGAAACTCACTGTAATCCCGATGAGGCTTGGAGTGATGCTAAGCAACAAATTACTCCCGATAAATTATTTGAAATACTAAAAAGCCTCGAGTATAGAAAAAAAAATCCTAAACAAAAATTAGAAGTTCTACGTCTTCAAATTGATGAAAAGGAAAATCATATACTTTCTTTACTCTCAGAAAGAATTAAGCTATCAACTATTATTGATAAACTTAAAAAGAACTATAATTTACCTATCGTTCATCATAATCGTTTGGATCAAATAATAGACGAATTAAAATTAAACCTTAGATAAATTAGATAAAACCTCATAGTTCTCGATGAGATCTCCTACTTTTATATTATTGTAATCCTTAATATTTAAACCGCATTCGTAACCTTTCGCTACTTCTTTTACATCTACTTTAAACCGTTTAAGTGAAGCTAATTCACCATTATGGATGACCCTTCCATCTCTTAGAAGTCTAATAGGAAGATGTCTATAAATTTTTCCTGTAGTAACCATACAACCAGCAATGGTATATATTTTTTTTATATTGTAAATATTACGTATTTCAGCTTTTCCAATAACTTGTTCATTATCAAGTGGTGAATTCATTACGTGATTTTTCATATCGTTTATAGCATCATAAATAACTGAATGTAAATGAATGTCTACCTTTTTTTGAACAGATAAATTACGAGCATTTAATGTTATACTTACATTAAAACCTAAAATAATGGCATTCGAATCGTTAGCTAGTATTACATCAGATTCAGTAATTTGCCCAATTCCTTTATGAATAATATTTATAGATACTTCTGATGTAGAAATATTTTGAACAGCATCTGTTAGAGCCTCTACTGACCCATATACATCTCCCTTTAATATGAGATTAATTTCCTTAAAATTAGTTAATGCAATTCTACGACCAATTTCATCTAACGTTAGCTGTTTTTTTGTTTTTATGCTTTGTTCACGTTGTAGTTGCTTTCTTTTTAAAGCAATTTTTTTAGCGCCCTTTTCATCTATAAAGACTTTAAACTTATCTCCTGCTGATGGTGCTCCATTTAGACCCAAAAAAGAGACTGACTTTGAAGGACCAGCTTTAGAAATAAGATTATTAAAATCATCATAAATTGCTTTTACTTTACCAAAAAAAGAACCAGAAGAAATATAATCTCCGATTTTCAGGGTTCCATCTTGAACTAATATATTACTAATATACCCTTTATGATTGTCTATATAAGACTCGATAACGGTTCCTGATGCAGGTTTATTAGGATTAGCCCTGAGTTCTAGGAGTTCGGCTTCTAACCAAACTTTTTCAAGCAACTGATCAATCCCTTCACCAGTTTTTGCAGATATTTCTTGAGACTGATATTTACCTCCCCATTCTTCTAATAGTAGATTCATATTAGCCAACTGCTTACGAATTTTATCAGGTTGCGACGTAGGTTTATCAATTTTATTTAAAGCAAATATCATAGGGATACAGGATTCCTTCGCATGACTTATGGCTTCTTTTGTTTGGGGCATTATATCATCATCTGCATCTATAACAATAATAATTATATCAGTTATCTTGGTTCCTCTCGAACGCATAGCGGAAAATGCTTCATGTCCTGGAGTATCGATAAAGGTAATGGATTTTCCTTTTTTAAATTCTACGTTATAAGCTCCAATATGTTGGGTTATTCCTCCTGATTCTCTTTCTATTATATTTGTTTTTCTAATGTAATCAAGAAGAGAGGTTTTTCCATGATCGACATGACCCATAATGGTCACAACAGGGGCCCTAGAACAAAGATTATCTTCTCCTATAAAATCTACGATATACCCAAATTCAGATGCCACTAATGAAGTTAAGTCGGGTTCTAATCGCTGATTTATAGTTACCATAACTCCTAAATCCAGGCAGTATCGTATTACTTTAGAGCAAGCTACTCCAATCAGATTAGAAAATTCATTTACAGTAGCAAACCTTGCTATTTTAAGAACTGTATTTTCTTGAGATTTTCTTGTAGTAGTTTTTTCTTTTTCATCTTGTTCGATGACTTTGCTTTTACTTGACTTTACTACCTTTATTTTAGAATTCTCATTCAGGCTATTTTTGCGTTTTTTTTGCATATACAAATAAATTTAATAGTTTCTTATAAAAATTATTTTATAGCCAGTAATTTTTCCAGCAAGTCTTATATTTTTCCCCTTTCGACCTACTACTTTAGATACTTGTTCATATTTTAATGAAATTATTGCCGTTTTTTTTTGTTCGTATATTTTAATCATAGAAATATTTGTTGGACTCAAAGCGCGCATAATGTAACCCTTTAAATTAATAGAATATTTTATTACATCTATATTTTCTGTTTTCAATTCTTTGACTATCGTCTTTATGCGTATACCTTTTACACCTAAACAAGCACTTACCGGATCAATATGAAAATCAGAAGATAATACAGATACTTTTGATTTTTCACCAGGGATTCTTACTACCTGTTTTACTATAATGAATCCATCTAAAATTTCAGGTATTTCTTGTTCTAAGAGCTTCTGAAGAAAATTAGGTACAGTTCTAGAAAAAATAATAATAGGCTGATTATCAGCCCAATAGACATTCTTAATAATTGCCCGTATATTCTCTCTTTTACGCATTCTTTGTTCAATAAAATCATTAAACATTTGCTCTTTCTTCGGTAACATAAAATCATTATGATTATCATCTCGTATTATCAAGTCTTGAAATACTTGTCCAACAACAATATCTCCTATCCTCGTCTTAAAATTATTATAGAGCAAAATATTATAATGCTCTATCCTTTTTAAGTAAAAATTGTCAGGAAGAGTAAGAAGTTTAATATCGAATGGCTCTGTTACCTCTTCTCCCACTTCAAAATCAGACTCTATTTGTTTAGCAGATGAAAGAGATATTTCATTATTAGATTCCTGTATTTCATCTGCTATTATACGATTACGCCATATATCAATTGATCCAATTTCATAATTTTTTAATAGATCAAAATTTTCTACGTCCCTATTTTTCTTAATAATCGAATTTTCTAATACACTCATAATAGTCCTACCGTCTAGGTCTAGTTTGTTATACTTATTATTCATAGTTTGGTTAAAACAAATGTACAGTGAGATCTTATAACCCACTATTAATTTATAGTAGTTCTTTTCATAAAGAATATAAAAATTCTTATCTTCTATTAAGATGATGGACTTAGCTTAATTTGGTTAGAGCAGTAGGTTGTGGGTCTAAAGGTCGCGGGTTCAAGTCCCGTCGTCCATCCTTCCATCCTTACATCCTTACGATAACATTCTTTTTATTCTTTTAAAAGCTTCTTTTAATGTTTCTTCTGATGCAGCATAAGAAATTCTTATACATGAGTTTTCCCCAAAAGAGCTGCCCGCTACTGTAGCTACATGCGCTTTCTCCAGTAAAAACATACTAAAATCATAAGAATGATAAATCTTAACGCCTAAAATAGTATTACCAAATATTTCTGCTATATTAGGGAATATATAAAATGAACCATCCGGCTTATTAGATCTAAAACCCGGAATTTCTTTCATTAAATCTAAAACAAGGTCCCGACGTTTTCTAAACGCTTCTTTCATATAAGAGATCCTCTTGGGAGTCGATTTTAGTGCTCTAATTGCTGTTTGTTGTGCTATAGAGTTTGTCCCAGAAGACATTTGCCCTTGGACTTTTTCGCAAGCCTTAGCGATCCAATAAGGAGCTCCTATAAACCCTATTCTCCATCCAGTCATAGAAAAAGACTTAGAAACTCCATTCAGAGTAACAGTTTGTTCAAAAATTTCAGGAAAAGATCCTATTGATGTATAATTATTTGAATAAGTAATGTACTCATAAATTTCATCAGAAATTATAATTATTTGTGGGTGTTTTACAAATACCTCAGATAAGCGCTTAAGCTCGTCATAGCTGTATACACTTCCTGACGGATTACAAGGAGAACTGAAAATAAAAAGCTTTACAGCTGGGGTAATAGCTTCTTCGAGCTGTTCTGGGGTAATTTTAAAGTCTGTAGTTATAGAAGTGCTAATTATTACTGGTAAAGCTTCGCACAAACTTACCATTTCATAATAGCTAACCCAAAAAGGAGAAGGGATAATAACTTTATCCCCAGGATTTAGTAAAGATAGGAATAAATTGCTTATCGCTTGTTTAGCTCCTCCTGAAACTACTATTTGAGAAGGTTGATAATGCAACGAATTATCTCTTAAAAATTTTTCACAAACAGCTTCACGTAATTCTAGATAACCAGCGACGGGACAATAGTAATGATGGCCTTGATCTATAGCTTCTTTAGCTGCCTCTAAGATATAATAGGGAGGCGGAAAATCTGGCTCTCCTATACTCAAACTAATAACATCAAAACCTTTCGCTTTCAGAAATCTAGTCTTAGCGGACATCGCCAAAGTTTGCGAATAATTAATTCTTTGTAAACGACAAGAAATACTTTGCATAATTGTAAATCTAGTAAAACTAATGAACTTTTTTTTTATTCATGCCCAAATGAGTTCTTTCCTTTATAAAAATTTATTTTAACTTTGTATTATATGATGAATAACTATAATGCAGAAAAGATTCAAGCTTTAGAAGGAATTGAACACGTACGACTAAGACCTTCAATGTATATAGGAGATATAGGGAAGAGAGGATTACACCATCTAGTAAATGAGGTAATAGATAATTCAATAGACGAGGCCTTGTCGGGATATTGCGATAAAATTTGGATAACAATATATAGAGACAATTCGATTACTATACGAGATAATGGGAGAGGAATTCCCATAGATGTTCATAAAAAAGAAGGAAAATCCGCTCTTGAAGTCGTTCTGACTAAGATAGGAGCTGGAGGAAAATTTGATAAATTTTCTTATAAAGTCTCAGGAGGGTTACACGGAGTAGGACTTTCTTGTGTAAATGCTCTATCTAGCCGATTTAAAGTAAAAATTTACCGTAATGGAAAGATCTTCTATCAAGAGTATGTAAAAGGTAGAGCATTTTCTCCAACCCAAATCATCGGACAAACTAAACTTCGAGGAACAGAGGTAAATTTTTATTTTGATGAAACTATTTTTAGTCATATACATTATTCTTATTATACGTTAGTAACGAGGTTGAGGGAACTTTCTTTTCTAAATAGAGGACTTACTATTTTTTTTAGTGATGAGAGGACTACTGAAAGTAGTAAATCTAAGAGAACAGTGTTTTATTCAGAGGATGGTATTAAAGGTTTCATATTATTTATAGAAGAAAATAGAGCCCCTTTAATCCCATCTGTTATATATATGGAAGGTGAAAGGGAAAATATTCCAGTAGAAATAGCTATGATCTATAATACTTCTTTTAATGAAAATATTCAATCATACGTTAATAATATTAATACTATTGAAGGGGGTAGTCATTTAGCTGGATTTCGACGGGCTCTCACCCGTTGTTTAAAACAGTATACAGATGAATCTTCTATCTTTGATAAAGAAAAGGTGCCTATTACAGGAGATGATTTTAGAGAGGGACTGACAGCTATTATTTCAGTAAAAATAAATCATCCGCAATTCGAAGGACAGACTAAAACAAAATTAGGTAATGCTGAAGTTAGTGGGGTAGTAGATAGAATTGTAGGGGATATGCTAATTACTTTTTTAGAAGAAAATCCTATTTATGCGAAAATAATCATTGAAAAAGTCCTTATTGCAGCTAAGGCACGTCACGCCGCTAAAAAAGCACGTGAATTAATACAAAGAAAAACTCCAATTAGTATAGGAAATTTACCTGGAAAATTGGCTGATTGTTCTTCTAATGAGCCAAGCGCTTGTGAAATTTATCTAGTAGAAGGAGACTCTGCTGCAGGGACAGCTAAACAAGGTCGCGATAGAGAGTTTCAAGCGATTTTACCTTTACGTGGAAAAATTTTGAATGTAGAAAAAGCTCTGAGCTATAGGGTCTTTGAAAATGAAGAGATTAGGAATATCTATAAGGCACTAGGTCTATCAGTAGGAAGTACAGAAGATAGAAAAGTATTAGATATAGAAAAGTTGCGTTACAATAAGATTATTATAATGACAGATGCTGATATAGATGGCAGTCATATTTCGACTCTTATACTAACTCTATTTTTTAGATATATGAAAATTCTTATAGAGAAAGGTTATATTTTTATTGCAACACCCCCCGTATTCTTAATAAAAAAAGGAAATAAAAGTTATTTTGCATGGAATGACAGACAAAGGGAAAAAATTATTCATCAATTAGGGGGAAGCAAAGGGGTGAATTTACAGAGATATAAAGGATTAGGAGAGATGAATGCTGAACAATTATGGTTAACTACAATGAACCCACAAAAACGTCTTCTCAGACGAGTAACTATAGAAAATTCAATAGAAGCAGACCGTATTTTTTCTATGCTAATGGGAGATGATGTTTTTCCTAGACGCAAATTTATTGAAAAAAACGCAATATACGCCAATATTGACGCCTAATATGATTCTTTTTCTTTAAAAGAACCCAATAAATTTTTATTAACGTTATTATTTTGTTCAATCCATTTTAAAAAGCGATTTTCTGCTTCTTTTTTTTCAAAAGCTCCTTTTCGCACTCCTATAAATAGGTGTTTCTTGTATAGAACCCCTATTTTAGATAATAAAGAACGAGCGGTATTAGTAGGTACCGCCCCTTTTTCTAACCAAAAAACAGCAATATTAACGTTTATTTTTATAATTTTAGTTAAAGGATTATAATTGCCAAGGGTTTCAATGAATTTTCCATCTCGTGGAGAACGCGAATCTGCTACTACTATATGATAAAAAGGCATCCCTTTTCTTCCGCGTCTTTGTAGACGAATTTTAACAGGCATTGTATATGAATTTTTATAAATGTAAAATTTTTTTTTATATTTAAAGAATAGCCATATTAAAACTCGTGGTGTAACGGTTAGCACGTCAGGCTTTGGTCCTGAGGGAGACGGTTCGATTCCTTCCGTGTCTGCAATATAATGTGTCTGCAATATAATGGTGGAGCTGGCGGGACTTTAACCCGCGTCCAAACAAGAGCTTTAGAAGCTTTCTACATACTTATCTCCTACCTTAATTTTTAGACAGACTATCCGAAGTAGAGAATTCGCTGAGTCATCTTAGCCCCATTTTTATAGAAAAATGATAGAGGCGATTCATTTTCTTTGCCTTATTTTTACGTATCCCTTTTTTGTTTAGAACTCCTGAAGTTCTGAGGATATCTTGCTTTCACTTATCAATACTAAGCGGCAAGAGCATAGTTTTCATCGCCGTTTATATTTTGTAACGCAAGATTTACGTGTTTCATTACGTAGACACGATATGCTTATGCTTACTAATTTCTCTTGCTGTCAAATTCGCTTCAGCCCCAATGAAATTAAAATTATCGCACATTGCTAATATAAAAAATTTTAATTATAAAATCTATGTCAGAGATTATACGAATATTACCTAATTCTATCGCCAATAAAATTTCAGCGGGTGACGTCGTCCAACGTCCTTCTTCTGTCGTTAAAGAGCTCTTAGAAAATTCTATTGATGCTGAAGCGAAATCTATTCATCTTATATTACAAGATGCAGGAAAATCAATTATAAAGGTAATAGATGATGGTAAGGGAATGAGTATTTCAGATGCCCGAATGAGTTTTTTACGTTATTCTACTTCTAAAATAGAATCAGCGGATGATTTATTTAGAATAAGAACAATGGGATTTCGCGGTTTAGCTTTATATTCTATCGCTTCTGTTTGTCAAGTAGAAATGCAGACTCGACGAAAGGAAGATGAGATAGGGATTTCCTTATTTATTGAAGAAAATAAAATAAAAGGAGAAGAGTTTGTTAAAATATCAAAGGGAACATCAATTACTATAAAAAACATTTTTTACAATCTTCCTGAACGAAGAAAATTTTTGAAATCGAATAAGCTAGAATTGAGAAACATTATGGATGAATTTAATAGACTAGCAATGGCGCATCCAAATATTAGGTTTATCTTATATCATAAGAGAAATAATAAGATTAAAAAATATTTTGATTTTCTACCTGTTTCACTTAGAACCCGAATTGAAGATTTATTAGAAATAAAAATAAATGATTCAATGATCCCTATCGAGAAGAAGGTTCATGGAGTTCATTTGAAAGGTTATATTGTCAACCCTTCGTATTCCAATAAATCACTTAAAGAACAGTTTCTATTTGTTAATCGTAGATATATTAAAAGTTCTTACTTAGATAAATCTGTATTAAAGGCATATAAAGGCTTTGGAAATCTTCATCCTTCTTATTTCCTATTTTTCTTTTTAGACCCAAGATTTATTGATGTAAATTTTCATCCTTCAAAAAATGAAATTAAATTTGAGAACGAAGCTTCTATATATGAAATTCTATATTATTCCATATTACGTGGGGTAATTCCGTATGCAATTAAAACATCATCCCCCTCCCATAATCTAATAGCAGATGCTAATTATAGTCCATTATTTAATTTAAATGAAGGAGGGTCTACTAAAAAACTTTATGAGAAAATTCAGCAAGATTCTCATAATATTGATTTCAGATTCAGAAGAAATATATAATTAGTACTTTACATTCTGACCTAATTATAATTGATCAGCATCTGGCTCATAAAAGAATATTTTACGAATATTTCCTCCATAATAAAAATTCAACGAGCCAACAACTACAATTTCCTATTTCACTATATCTTTCAATAAATCAACTTAATTTAATCCAAACAATTAAAAAATATTTGGTAGCTATGGGTTTTTCTATAAATTTTTATGAAGGGAGACTTATAGTGAATGCTACTCCATTATCGATGTCTCAACATCAAATAAATGATTTTTTCAATATATTTTGGTGAATTTTACTGAAAATAGAGAAGATAGATCAATTTGTAAAGAAATACTAGCAAATTCTATATCAAGTTCGCTAGCAATAAAGCATGGTTTTTCATTATCTGTTAAAGAGATTAATCATATTATTTATCAACTTTTCTCTTTCTGCAAAGAACCTAATTATACCAAGATGGTAAGATTATTTTTATTACATTAAATTCCAATGTAATAAAACCCCAATTTCAAGACTTTTGATAATGTGAACCATTTGATGGTCATATTTACTAATACTTTTTATACAACGAGAAAAAGAGAAAACGAGAAAAAGAGATAAAAGAGATGATAAAAGAACCTAAAATTGTTTTAAAAAACGTATATCATTATCGAAATACAACCGAATATCTTCAATTTGATAAAGCAATAGAGCGATTCTCTCTATCCCAAGACCAAATGCAAATCCAGAAAATTTCTCTGGATCAATGTTTACGTTTTGTAAAACATGCGGATCGACCATACCACACCCCATTACTTCTAACCATCCGGACCCTTTTGTAATACTTCTATCTCTTTCAGATTTTAATCCACAATAGATATCAACTTCAGCGCTAGGCTCTGTAAATGGAAAGTAAGAAGGACGAAAACGAAAGCGGACGCTACCAAAAAGGTCATTTATAAAATAATGGATTGTTTGTTTTAAATTAGCAAAAGAAACGCCCTTGCTAACATATAATCCCTCAATTTGATGAAACATGCAATGCGAACGTGAGGATATTACCTCGTTCCTATAGACTCTTCCTGGTGATAAAATTCTAATAGGTGGACGATGATTTTTCATATAACGAATTTGGATAGATGAAGTATGGGTTCTAAGTAAGATATCGGGATTCTTCTCAATAAAAAAAGTGTCTTGCATGTCTCTCGATGGATGGTCGGCTGGGAAGTTTAAGGCAGTAAAATTATGCCAATCATCTTCTATTTCAGGTCCTTCTACTGTAATAAATCCTATTCCTTCAAAAATATTTATTATAGTATGTTTAACTTTAGAAATAGGATGTCTCCCACCAATAATGTAAGATATTCCAGGTTTAGTAAAATCTTCCAAGATTTCCTTTTTATATGAAATCACTTCTTCTTTTTTTAGAAGAGAACTTATTTCTTTGGCTTGTTTTTTCAAGTGATTGAAACTTTCTCCAATTTGTTTCTTTTGATAAGGTAAAAGCGTTCTAAAGGTTTCAAAAAGTTTAGAAAACTTACCTTTTTTTCCTAAATATTTTAGCTGAAATTCTTTTATTTCTTTTATGTCTTTTGTATTAATTTTTTGTATTGAGGCTTGTATTTCTTCAATTTCTCTCAATATTTTTTCTGACATACGATAGAATATAATGTAATCTTTCTTCTTATGTTTTAGATAGATTTGTTGAATTTACCTACTTTTAATGTAATGAAAAGACATTATGAGACTGTTTTTATTTTGACGCCATTGCTATCGCAAATTAAGGTAGAAGAAACAGTAGAAAAAATACAAAACTTTCTTAAAGAAAAGAATGCCATAATAGAATATCATGAGTCGTGGGGACTTAAAAAGCTTGCTTATTCTATAAAAAACAAAACTACTGGTTATTACGAGTTAATACAATTTCAAATCGACGATACTAAAGCTTCCAAAAACAAAAATATAATTTCAGATCTTGAGATAAACTTCAAAAGAGATGAAAAAGTTATTCGTTTTCTTACAGTTAAAATGGATAAATATGCGTTGATTTATGCTAAAAAGCGTATACAGAAAATAAAATCTTTCAAATAGAAAACTATGATAGATGACTTAGATTTCCATCAACCTTCTAATCAAGGCGAAGAACTCCGATACTTGGCTCCAATTAAAATAGAAGATAAACCTAGAGAAAAGTATTGTTTATTCAAGAAATTTGGAATAAAGTATGTCGATTATAAAAATCCTACTTTTCTGGTAAAATTTATTAATATGCAAGGTAAAATTTTACCTAGGTTCATAACAGGCACGTCGCTAAAGTATCAGCGACGAATAGCGAAGTCTGTAAAAAGGGCAAGACACTTAGCTATTCTTCCGTTTTTAGGAGATAATTTGAAATAATAAAAATTTATGCAAGTTATTTTAAAAAAAGATATTGAAAATATAGGACTGAAATATGAAGAAATAAAAGTAAAACCCGGGTTTGCTAGAAATTATCTTATTCCGAAAGAATATGCTATTTTCGCTACTTCTTCAGAAAAAAAACAACTGCAAGAGACACTAAGACAACGTTCTAAAAAAGAAGAGTTATTACTAAAAAAAGCTAAGGAAACTGTAAATACGCTGAAATCTATTAAAATTAAAATATCAGTAAAATCATGTGAAAAAGGAAAAATATTTGGGTCAGTAACCAATCAAATAATAGCTTCAGCTCTTAAGGAAAAAAACATTCATATAGACAAGAAGTTTATTATTATAAATGGTAATAATATAAAAAAGTTAGGGAAACATAAAGTAAAAATAATTTTACATAGGAACCTAGAATTAGAATTTCCTTTTGAATTGGTTGGATAGGCAGTAATAAATTGCGTTAGGTATGAATTCTTTACATTTTGTAATTTCACATGCTAGATTATATGGTTTTGTTTTCCCTTCATGTGATATTTATGATGGGCTTAGTGCTATTTTCGATTACGGTCATTATGGCATTTTATTGAAAAATAATATAAAAGATTATTGGTGGAAGACAATGATACAATATAATAGGAACATTGTTGGAATAGATACTTCTATTCTTATGCACCCAATTGTATGGAAAGCATCTGGTCATACAACTGCTTTTAATGACCCCTTGATAGATAATAAAGATAGTAAGCGTCGTTATAGAGCAGATCTTCTAGTTGAAGACTATTGCTCGATAATAGAATATAAAATTCATAAAACCGTTGAGAAAGCTAGAAATATTTTAGGTGAAAAGTTTGATGAGCATATTTGTTATTTTACTTCAACTAAAATAACTGAATTAAAAAAACAAAAGGAAAGGATTTTGAAGCGCTTGGCATTAGCCATGGATCAAAAAAACCTAAATGATATTCGTAACCTTATAGAAGAATTGGAAATTAGAGACAAAGAAAGTGGATCAAAAAATTGGACCGACGTTAGGGAATTTAATCTTATGTTTAAAACAAATTTTGGTTCACTGAGGCAAGATACATTAGAACTTTATTTACGTCCAGAAATTGCACAAGGCAGTTTTGTAAATTTCTCTAATATAGTAAATAGTACCCTACTTAAAATTCCCTTTGGGATTGCACAAATAGGTAAGGCATTTCGTAATGAAATTATTGCTCGTCAGTTTATTTTTAGAATGCGGGAGTTCGAACAGATGGAAATGCAGTTTTTTGTAGCTCCTTCAAAAGAAAGAGAGTGGTATGAGTATTGGAGAAATTTTCGTTATAAATGGCATCTTTCTCTGACACAAGACCCCCATTTTTACAGATTTCATGAGCATGCTAATTTGCCGCATTACGCTAGTGCGGCAACTGATATCGAATTTCTTTTCCCGTTTGGATTTAAAGAAATTGAAGGAATTCATTCACGATCAGATTTCGATTTAAAAAATCATCAGCAATTTTCAGGTAAAAAATTGAAATCATTTGATTACAATAGTCAAAAACATTATACTCCTTATATTATAGAGACTTCAATAGGATTGGATCGTATGTTTTTGGGCTTATTTTCTTCGTTACTTAAAGTAGAATCTACCAAAGGTAAATTTAGAAGCGTGTTAAAATTACCCATAGCCCTTGCCCCTATAAAAGCAGCTATTTTCCCTTTAGTTAAAAAAAATGGATTAGCTGAATTAGCAGAAAAAATATATAATGAACTGAAATATAAGTTCATGGTAATTTATGAGGCAAATGAATCTATAGGAAAAAGATATAGAAGGCAAGATGCCATAGGGACACCTTTTTGTTTTACTGTTGACTATCATAGTTTACATGATTATACTGTAACTATTCGTGATAGAGATAGTATGAGACAGGAGCGCTTATCAATAAATAAGATTACTTCTTTTTTGGAAGAGAAAATAGATTTACAAAAACTTATGATATAATATAAGGATGCCCGTTTGAGTTTTGAGTCCTTTGTTTTTCTTTGCTATACAGTATAATTTCTCTTTTTTCTATAGATTATTGGGTAATTTTTGCTGCTTTATTTATAGGAGTTGGGCAAATTCTTTAAGGACAGTAATTGCTTGTTCCATTATTTAATCTACAAAAAATACTCATATCTTTGAAATAATTGAAAATAAGTTAAGGTAACATAAAAAAAAACTAAAATGAAATCTATTGAACTTAAAAAAAACAGTTCCCTTCTCAATGGGAATATTCGTATTGGAGGCTCTAAGAGTGAATCAAACAGATTATTAATATTTAGAGCTATTTTCCCATATCATATTTATAAGATTGGAAATATTAGTGATTCAGAAGACACTAAGATTTTGATTAATGTAATTTTAAATAATAATTGGTTGATAGATGTGGATCAAGCTGGGACCGCTATGCGATTTTTTACAGCTTATTGTTCTATACAAAATAGTAAAATGTTTTTCCTGAAGGGATCAAATCGTATGCAAAATCGTCCAATAGGAATTCTAATAGAAGCACTAACAAAACTTGGAGCACATATAGAATATATAAAAAATAAGATGTATCCTCCAATAAAAATTTCCGGTCAAAAAATTAAAGGTGGAAGTTTATCTATACTTTCTGATATAAGTAGTCAGTTTATTAGTGCAATATTATTAATAAGTTCAACGTTTGAAAATGGGTTGGAACTTGATCTTTCAAAAAAGATTACTTCTGAACCGTATATTTCTATGACTATTGCTCTATTGCGTAAAATAGGGCTCAAGGTCTATTGGAAATATAATAAAATTTCTGTTCTCAAAGAAGAGAAAAAAATATCTATAAGAAATTGTTTTACTGAGTCTGACTGGAGTTCAGCTTCTTATTATTATTCTTTGGTTGCTTTAGCCGAGCAGGCTAATATTTATTTAAGTAAATACAACAAAAAAAGTATACAGGGAGATCGGGCTTTGGTAGATATTTATTATCATTATTTCGGCGTTCTTACTATTTTTGAAACGAATGGATTTAGGTTAAAAAAAACCCCTTTACTTAAAGTCTCTGATAATTTAGAGCTTTCTTTAAATAAATGTCCTGATATTGCTCAATCACTAGCAATCACTTTTACTGGTTTAAAGATTAAATGTATATTACTAGGATTAGAAACATTGAAAATTAAAGAAACTGATAGATTAAAATCGATGCTAATTGAATTAGAAAAAGTAGGAGCTTGTGTAAAACATAGCGAATTTTCATTAGAAATTATCCATTATAAAGAATATATACAAGAACCAATCTCTATTAATACCTACCAAGATCATCGTATGGCAATGTCTTTTTCTCCATTAGGCTTACAGAAACAAATTCTTATCCAGAATTATAATGTGGTAAAAAAATCCTATCCTAAATTTTGGAACGATCTTAAAAGTATAGGTTTCTCTATAAGAGAATTATAGATGACTTTTTTTCACACTTTCTTTACTTATATTTAATATCTATGATATAGTCATGGCAAATCATACGTCAGCAATAAAAAGTATCCGTAAAAATAAAAAGAATCAATTACAAAACCGTTATAAATACAAAAATGCAAGAACATTTGCTAAGAAACTTAGAAATGCTATTACAATTGCTATACAAAAAGGAAAATTTGATGACTCACTCAAGACTCAGTATAGAATATTAATGTCAAATTTTGATAAACTTTCAAAGAAAAAAATCATTCATAAAAATAAAGCATCCAATATAAAAAGCCGGATGGCTCATCTTATAGATTCTTTTTGGGCCGATTCGTCTAATGGTTAGGACATCAGGGTTTCATCCTGAAAATAGGAGTTCGATCCTCCTATAGGCTACATAATCTTGTTTGATTAATTGATGTACTTACCTTGTAAACGCAAAACAAATTTTTCTATATGGTATAATGAACTGGTCGCTATAGCTGACTTAGCTGAAACTTCTGGTGTTAGGGGTTGTATGATAGTGAAGTCATATGGATTTTCTATATGGGAAAAAATGCAAGAGGTTCTTGATAAAATGTTCAAATATACAGGCCATAAAAATGTCTATTTCCCACTTTTTATACCGAAATCCTATTTTTCAAAAGAAGCAAAATGTCTAGATGGCTTTTCTAAGCAATGTGCTGTAGTTACTCATTATAGAGTAATGACTTCGGCTAGAGGAGACATTATAGTTGATCCTATGGCAAAACTAGAAGAAGAACTAATTATTAGACCGACATCGGAACCTATCGTTTGGGAGAGTTATAAACGTTGGATTCAATCGTATAAAGATTTGCCTCTTTTATTAAATCAATGGGTAAATGTTGTCCGTTGGGAAATGCGGACAAGACTTTTTTTACGAACAACAGAATTTTTATGGCAAGAAGGGCATACAGCTCATGAGAGTCGCAACGAAGCGATTACTGAAACAGAGAAAATACTAGAAGTTTATACGGAGTTTTCTGAAAAAATACTGGCAATTCCTGTAATACAGGGCTTCAAAAGTTCGATGGAGCGGTTTTCAGGAGCAAAACAAACTTACTGTATTGAAGCTATGATGCAAGACGGGAAATCGCTCCAGATTTCTACCTCACATTTTTTAGGACAAAATTTTTCAAAAGCATTCGATGTAAAATTTACAGACACTTTTGGAACACAAGATTTTGTTTGGTCGACGTCTTGGGGTTCTTCTACTAGATTGATGGGAGCTATAATTATGACACATTCAGATGATCATGGTTTAATTTTACCACCTAAAATATCTCCCATACAGATAGGAATTATTCCTATTTTCGTAAATAAAATACAATTATCTGCTATCGAAAAAGTGGTTATTCCGATTAAGAGAGCACTAGAAAGAAAAGGAATATCCGTGATATTTGACAATAGGGAGAGATATAACTGTTCATGGAAGTTAAACGAATACGAATTAAAAGGAATTCCTATTCTAATAGTTGTTGGACAGAAAGAGATAGAAAATAGAAAAGTAGAACTATTTAGAAGAGATACTATGGAAAAAAAGATCTTTCCACTAAAAGGCTTAGTCAATAGTATAAGTGAATTACTAGAGGAAATTCAAAAAAATATGTTCCAAAAAGCAATAGTACGAAGAAATTACCTTACAACAGAGGTCGATAGTTATGAAGATTTTAAGAAAATTCTTAATAATAAGGGAGGATATTTATCTGCTTTTTGGGATGGGACAGTAGAAACAGAAGAAAAAATTAAAAAAGAAACTACTGCGACAATTAGATGCATTCCTTTCAATAAAAAAAAAGAAAAAGGGATATGTATTCATTCTGGTAATCCTTCGCTTCAACGTGTTTTTTTTGCCAAGTCTTATTGATTATATTAATTATATTAGGTAATGTTACTGAATTTTTATTATTTCTAATGAGATTTCTCCTCTTTTTTTTCCAAGCAATCCTTGGGCAATTGGCGTATTAACAGATATTTTTCCAACACTCAAATCTGAGTCACTATCAGGAACTAAGGTATAAGATTGCGATATGCCTTGAGTTATATTTCTAATTTTTACAGTAGAAAGTATGGAGACTTTTGTAGTATCTATTTTAGCACTCTCAATAACACGGAGACTCGTAATGAGTTTTTTTGTCTCCATTATTCCTTGTTCTTCTTTAGCTGAAGAAAATTCAGCATTTTCAGAAAGATCACCTTTATCTCGGGCTTCTGAAATGTTTTGGACGGTCGAATATTTCTAGCTTTTGAAGCTCGTCACGAAGTTTTCTTAACCCTTCTTTCGTTACATATTCCTTTTTTCCCATAGTATGGACAAATATAAAAATCACATCTTCTCTCCCCCCCAATTTAACATAATGTCGTATATTATAAAAATAATATCTCTTATGCACAAGATAACAACGAAAGAAACATTTAAAATTTTTAACTCTTTAAGTAGAAAAAAGGAGGTTTTCTTTCCTATAATCCCTGGACATGTTGGAATATATGCTTGTGGAGCAACGGTTTATAAAAATATACACCTTGGAAATTGTAGAACCTTTATTTCGTTAGATTTAATAATACGATATTTTAGATATTTAGGATATAAAGTTCGTTATGTTCGCAATATCACTGATGTTGGACATCTAGAAGATGAAACTAACGATAGTTATGATAAAATTACTAAAAAAGCAATAATTGAACGTATTGAACCAATGGAATTGGCTAAAAAATATACCTATTTTTTACATAAAATCCTAGATAAATTTAATGCACTATCTCCTAATATTGAACCTATAGCATCTGGTCACATCATAGAACAAATAGAAATTATAAAAATACTTATAAAAAAAGGGGTTGCTTATGAAATAGATGGCTCGGTGTATTTCGATTTGAATGCTTATTCAAATATTCAGCAATATGGTCTTTTAAGTCGTAGTAATATTGAAAAAACAATGATAAATTCTCGTTGTTTAAAAGAGAGAAGAAAAAAAAGAAATCCTCTTGATTTTTCTTTGTGGAAGAGTTCTGACGACGAGCATATTATGAAATGGAAGTCTCCTTGGGGAAAAGGATTGCCTGGTTGGCATCTTGAATGTACGACGATGAGTATAAAATATCTAGGGGATGTTTTTGATATTCATTCAGGCGGAAGAGACTTAAAATTTCCTCATCATGACTGTGAAATTGCACAATCTATTGGTTTACATGGGAAAATCCCAGTTCATTATTGGATTCATACTAATTTATTAACATTAAATGGTGAAAAAATGAGTAAATCTATTGGAAATGTTATTGATCCTTTTGATATTCTAACAAAATTTTCTTCAGAAGTCATTCGTTTTTTCATTCTTCAAACCCATTATAGAAATAATTTAGATTATTCTAGTAAAGCTCTTGAATCAGCAAAAATCGGGTATAATCGTCTAATAGACTCATTTAGAACTTTAGAAGTTATCTTTTCAAGAAATATGAAAATTTCTACCTCCACATTAAACATAATAACTTTGAGACAGAAATGTTATGATTCTATGAATGATGACTTCAATAGTCCTCGTTTAATAGCTCATTTATTTGAGGCTATTAAGTGTATTCAAGATTTATTGGAAGGAGATGAATTTCTAACTTCCTATGATTTAAAGCTCTTAGAAAAGACGATGAAAACTTTTTTATTAGAAGTTTTGGGATTGAAAATTAAGATTAAGAAACAAACAAGCAAAGTAGAGGTTTTACTTAAACTGATTCTAGAAATCAGATCAAAAGCTCGAAAGGAAAAAAATTGGTTTATTTCAGATAAAATACGAAAAGATCTCTTATCGATTGGATACACCTTATTAGATACTGAAAATGAAACTAAAGTTGAACTTATAAACATTTAATATTTCTTGTATTCTTACTATGGCAAAAATATTAACAGGAATCCAAAGTACTGGATCTCTTCATTTAGGTAATGTTTTGGGAGTTATATTGCCTTCTATTGAATTTTCCACGTCAATAGACTGCTCTTTTTTTTTTATTGCTGATTTCCATTCTCTCACACATATTAAAGATCCAAAAAAACTTAAAAATTTTAGCTATAAAATAGCCTCTGTTTGGTTATCTTCTGGATTAGACAGTGGTAACGATAGAGTAGCATTGTATAGGCAATCAGATATACCTGAAGTTACAGAATTGTTATGGTATTTGAATTGCTTTTTTCCATTTCAAAGACTAAAACTTGCTCATTCATTTAAAGAAAAGTCATCTTATTTAAATGATCTAAATACAGGTTTATTTACCTATCCGATATTAATGGCATCAGATATTTTACTCTATCAGGCCGAAAAAATTCCTTTAGGGAGAGACCAACTTCAACATATAGAGATTACTAGGGAATTAGCTAAGCGTTTTAATAGAGAAATGGGGGATATTTTTATATCCCCTGATCCGATTGTTAATGAATGGTTTATTCCAGGAACCGATGGGAAAAAAATGAGTAAATCTAGAGGAAATGTTATTGATCTATTTTTGTCTGATATGGAATTATTTAAGCAGGTAATGACTATTAAGAGTGATAATAGTAACTTTTACTCTACTAAAAATACAGATAGAAATATAGTATATTACTTATATAAATTATTAGCTTCCAAAAAAAAAGTGTATGAATTGAAGGATAGTTATCTTGAAGGATATTTCTCTTATCTTCAAGCGAAGGAGGCGTTATATAATCTCTTGTTAGATAGCTTCTATATAGAGAGAGAAAACTTTGTTTTTTTCATACAAAACCCATCTATTATAGATAAAATTCTTGCAAAGGGAGCACTTAAGGCTTCTAAAGCTGCAAAAATTACCATAGATCGTATCCGAAAGGCTTTAGGGTTTGGACTTAAATGACATGTATTCTTCTACTTTAGCTTTCAGTTCTCAAGAAATTCGCCAGCATTTTTTAGAATTTTTTAGTCGTAAAGATCATCATCTATTGCCTTCTGCTCCTATTGGGATTAGGTATGACACTACCTTAATGTTTGTCAATGCTGGCATGACTCCATTTAAAGAATATTTTATTGGTAAAAAAAAGGTCATCTATACAAAAATAGCAACTATACAAAAATGTTTGAGGGTATCTGGTAAACATAATGATCTAGAAGATGTAGGTAATGATGTTTCCCATCATACCATGTTTGAAATGCTAGGAAATTGGTCTTTTGGATATTGTAGTAAAAGACAAACTATTGAATGGGCATGGGAGTTACTTACCACTGTTTATAAAATTCCAATAGATAATATTTATGTGACGATATTCGCTGGTGATAAGAAAGAAAGGGTTTCTATAGATTATGAATCCCAGTTTTTATGGGAAAATTTTATTAAAAAAAAAAGTATTATCCCGTGTAAAAAAGAACATAATTTTTGGGAAATGAGCCGTATTGGACCTTGTGGTCCTTGCTCTGAAATTCATGTAGATTTCAGATCTCATAAAGAAAAAAAAAACAAATGTGGAAATCAACTTGTCAACAAAGATCATCCCAATGTAATTGAACTTTGGAATCTTGTATTTATGGAGTTTTTAAGACAATTTGATGGAAATCTAGAAGAACTATCTGAACATCATGTAGATACTGGAATAGGATTTGAACGTCTTTGTAGGATTTTACAGCATAAAGACTCCAATTATGATACAGATATTTTCTCAACTTTGATAAGAAAAATAGAAGAACTAAGTAATAAAATTTATGGATTCACCCCATATACAGATAAAGCGATACGTGTCGTTGTAGATCATATTAGAGCCATTTCGTTTGCTATTGCTGATGGCCAAATACCATCTAACATAGGGGCTGGCTATGTAATTCGGAGGCTTCTCCGAAGGGCGGTAAGTTATGCTTATCGTTTTCTTCTTATGAGAAGAACATTTATTTCTAATCTTATTGAGATTATAGTAAAAGAAATGGGCCTGCATTTTCCTGAATTAATTATAAAAAAAGAAATGATAACAGAAAAAATCTACATGGAAGAAAATTTCTTCTTTCAGACTATTAATAAAGGATTGAAGCGATTAGCAGATATTATACAAGAAACAAAAGTGAAAAAACAAAAATCAATCGCTGGAATAAAAATATTTGAATTATTTGACACTTTTGGATTTCCAATGGATCTTTCACGATTGATAGCTACAGAAAATGCTTTAGTAATAGATGAAGTAGGTTTTGAAAGAGAGTTAAATATCCAACGGACTCGCTCTATAAAGACAAGTACCTTTCAAACAGATGATTGGACCATTATTAAAGAAACGAGTTTTAGTGAAGATTTTGTTGTTTTTGATAAGTTAAGTATTTATGTACGTATTTCTAAATTTAGACGTGTAAAAAAAAGCAGAAGTATTTATTATCAAATTGTTTTTAATACAACCCCGTTTTATAACGAAAAGGGACAAGTAGGAGATAAAGGAGTTATAGAGAATGAAAAAGAAAAAATATCTATACTAGAGACCAGAAAAGAGAACAGAATTTTTATACATTTTGCAGAAAATCTACCTCAATCACCAGAAAAAGAATTTAGAGCTACAGTTGATAAGTTTAGAAGAAAGAGCATAGAAAAAAACCATAGTGCCACTCATTTATTACATTATGCTATTCATCTAATTTTAAATGACGTTGCCGAAATCAGTTCTTATAGTCTACAAGAACGTCTGAGGTTTGATTTTTCATATAATAGAAAATTAACTTCTTATCAGATACAAAATATAGAGAATGTCGTTCAAGAAATTATTTATCAAGATCTTCCTCTAAAAGAGAATATTTACCTTTCCAAGTCTATTTCTAAAGAAAGTGAAAAAGTAAAAACTTTTCGCTATGGTCCGATAGTTGAATTATGTAGAGGGTTTCATATAAAAAGAACTGGAGATATAGGGAGTTTCAAGATTATTTCAGACCATTCTATTGGTTCAGGGATTAGAAGAATCGAAGCAATTACTTCAAAGTTTGCTATCAAGTTCTTTAATAAAATTAAAGAGGATTATCAAATAATAATTGAAGGAAATAATAGGTCATCTAATCCAATTAAATCTATTCAAAATATGAAACAAGAAACTAAACTTTTTTTATCTAAGATAGAAGTTTTAAGATTAAAAGAACTTCAACGTCTAAAGAGAGATTGGCTTCTAAAAGCAAAGCACCATAATAATTATATTTTAATTTGTGAAAATACCTCTCTAGATTTAAGAGAATTAAAAATTATTATTAAAGAACTAAGGCTACAAAAGAGAGAACTACTAATTATTGTTTCTAGCGGTTTTGATGAGTTTATTTGCGTAGCAATTTCTGATAAGCTTATTGATATCTATGGAATAAGCGCTTTTAAGATTCTGAAGAAAGTCTCTACTACTATTCATTGCGAAAATGATAATAAAGGACTTTCTATGGCAATAGTAAAAAATAAACGTGGTTTTCTTGAGGCTTTAAAATTACTTCATAATTGGTATGAAACAGATTTTTATATATAGGATTGTTTGTTTATGTAAGAATGGATAATTTTTTATTTTTAAACACTTTACATCCAAAACTTCTTGAAGAGCTTTACAAAAAAAAAAATCATTTACCAGAAAGTCTAGATCTTAGCTGGAGAGTTTTTTTTCAGGGATTTGATTTTGGTAAAGCATCAATTCCATCTTCCGAATTTGAAAATAAGATTTTGAAAGAATTTCAGGTAATATCATTAATTGAAGCTTACAGAAGTATAGGACATATTTTTTCTATAACAAACCCTATTATCAGCAGAAATCCCTATAATTCTCTTGATATAGAAGAATTTGGTCTTAGCTATGAAGACCTGTCTAAAGTTTTTCAAGCAGCGAAGTTAATTAACAATAAGCCTTCTACACTTGCTACTATTTTAGATATTCTTAAAGCTATTTATTGTGAGTCCATTGGTATTGAATATTTACATATAAATAATCCAGATAGAATAGCTTGGATTCAAAATCGTATCATTAAAAATAATAATCATCCTTTTATATCTAGCGAAAAAAAACTAAACTTACTGAAAAAACTTCATGAAACAATTGTATTTGATTGTTTTTTACATGCAAAATTTGCAGGGAAAAAAATCTTTTCAATAGAAGGTAATGAAACTTTGATTTCAGCAATAGAAGAACTTTTTGAGTATGCTTCAGTTACTTACGCAGTAGAAGAATTAATTATTGGAATGGCTCATAGAGGGAGATTAAACGTATTGGCTAATATTTTCAATAAAGATCTTTCAGAAATGTTTTTTGAATTCAATAGCAATGAATATGAAGAAATGGGATTTGCAGGAGATGTAAAATATCATTTAGGGGCTTCTACTATAAGAAATAATAGTAAAGGAAAAAGAGTAAGAATGATACTTGCCCCTAATCCTTCCCATCTTGAATCTGTAAATTGTGTAGTAGAAGGTATAGCAAGAGCAAATATTGATCATAGTTTTTGCGGGAACTATAAAAGACTTTTACCTATTCTTATTCATGGCGACGCAGCTATTTCAGGACAAGGCATTATATATGAAATAGTGCAAATATCTAAGCTTTCAGGCTATTTTTGCGGAGGAACTTTACATATTGTAGTAAACAATCAGATAGGATTTACTACTAATTATCTAGAAGGACGTTCGAGTTCTTATTGCACTGATGTATCAAAAGTAATACTATCTCCAGTATTACATGTTAATTCTGATGACGTAGAGGCCGTAATCCACGCAGTACATCTCGCTGTTGATTTTCGTCTGCATTTTAAACAAGATGTTTTTATTGATCTATTAGGACATAGAAAGTATGGGCATAATGAAGGAGATGAGCCGAATTTTACACAACCTTCTCTTTATAAGATAATTGCTAATTATTCTAGTGCAAAAGATATCTATAAAAAAAAACTTGATAAAGAACAAATTAGAGAAACCAATCTTATTCATAATGAAAAATTTAGAAATAAACTAGAATTAGCTTACGAAAGCTCCCATTATAGAGAATGCAATAAGGAAGATTATTTTCTTATTGAAAATTGGATAAATTTACATAGATTATCCCCTTATCTCTTTTTAAAAAAAATAGATACTAGTTTTCCTATTGATAAACTATATGAAATTGGAAAAAAAATTACTTCTTTGCCTATAGGGTTAACATATTTTAGTAAAATAAAAAAACTCTTTAATAAAAGGAACGAAATGATAGAAAAAGGTCAATCTATTGATTGGGGAATGGCTGAATTGTTAGCTTATGGCAGTTTACTATATGAAGGATTTGAAGTACGATTATCTGGTGAGGATGTTGAAAGAGGGACTTTTTCGCACAGACATGCAGTAGTAAAGACAGAAGATAAGGAAGAAAAATTTATTCCTCTAAATCATATAAATAGAAAACAATCTTTTTTAGAGATATATAATTCACCTCTTTCTGAATATGGGATTATGGGCTTTGATTATGGCTTTGCTTTATCGTCTCCCAATACGCTATCAATCTGGGAGTCTCAATTCGGAGACTTTAGCAATGGAGGACAAATTATTATAGATCAATATCTCTCATCTTCTGAAGAGAAATGGAAAATGCAAAATGGCATAGTCGTATTTTTACCACATGGGTTTGAGGGACAAGGTCCAGAGCATTCATCTGCTCGAATAGAGCGGTTTTTACAGTTATGTGGTCGTGATAATATAACTATTATCAATTGCACTATCCCATCTAATTTTTTTCATGCATTGAGACGACAGATAAAATGGGCCTTAAGAAAACCTCTTATCGTCTTTACACCAAAAAGCTTACTAAGAAATTCTTTTTGTGTTTGTTCTCTTGAAGATTTGGCGATCGGATATTTTCAACCTATTATAGATGATCATAATGCTTACTCAAAAAAAGTATTGAAGCTTGTATTTTGCTCAGGAAAGATCTTTTATGAACTCTTTGAAAAAAGAGAAAATATTAAAGCATTGCATATCGCACTAATTCGATTAGAACAATTACATCCTATTAACACGAAATGTATAGAAAATATTTTGATAAAATACGATACTTACGATAAATTGCTCTGGGTCCAGGAGGAACCTGCAAATATGGGGTCCTGGTCATATATATCACGTACGAAGTTTGATTTCGAATTGATAGCACGCCTGGAAAGTGCGTCTCCTTCTAGTGGTTCTTATCATAATTTTATAAGGACCCAAGAAGAAATTTTAGATAGGGTTTTTAAATAAAAGAATGATAATAGAAATGAAAATACCATCTCCAGGAGAATCTATTAAAGATGTTGAAATTGCTTCTTGGTTAGTAAAAGAGGGTGACTATGTAGAAAAAGATCAGCCAATAGCTGAAATCGATTCTGATAAAGCAACTTTAGAGATAACAGCTGAGAAAAATGGAATAATAAAATTAAAAGCTAAGGAAGGTGAAATTCTTAAAGTTGGAGATATTATCTGTAGTATTGAGACTACAAAGAAAATTACGAACGTAAGACCTCAACAACAAGCAAATATACCAAAAACAGCAAGGAAAATTTTGTCTGAAAAAAATTTAATTACTAATGAAACTAATGAGTCAGGACGATCAATACAGATACCAACTGATCTTTCCAGTATTTCTCGTACTTCTAACATAGAAAAGCTTTCCAATCTTCGTCGGAATATTTCTGAGCGGTTGGTTAGAGCAAAAAACAAAATGGCCATGCTTACGACTTTTAATGAATTGGATATGAGTTATATCAATGAAATAAGAGCAAAATATAAAGAAGCTTTTCAAAAGCGACATGGTCTAAATCTAGGGATAATGTCTTTCTTTACTAAAGCTTGTGTTAAAGCTCTTAAAAAATACCCGGACATCAATTCTATGATTAATGTAGAAGAAAAAATTTGTTATCATTTTTATGATATAAGCATTGCTGTATCAAGTACCAAAGGATTGATGGTGCCTGTAGTAAAAAACGCAGATCTTCTATCAATTAAAGATATAGAAAAAGAAATTAAACGTGTTGCTTTTTTGGCTCGTAATGGTAAAATTACTGTGGATGATATTACTGGTGGAACTTTTACTATTAGTAATGGTGGTTTATTTGGCTCTATGTTTTCTACTCCAATTATCAATCATCCCCAAAGCGCTATTTTGGGGCTACATAATATAGTAAATCGTCCGATTGTTATGAATGGAAAGATAGCAATTAGACCTATAATGTATCTTGCCCTTTCTTATGATCACAGGATTATAGATGGACGAGAGTCTGTTGGATTTTTAGTAGCTGTTAAGGAGGCTATGGAAAATCCATTAGAAATACTAATGAACGGGGAAAAAATAGGAGATGTTCTAGAATTATAAATATGACTGTCTAAGTCTTACAGTTCTATTAAAAATAATACGAGAACTTTTCTTATCTACACAAAAATACCCAATTCGTTGAAATTGAAATTGCTCCCCTGGCTTTACTTGCCTTAGAAAAGATTCTCCATTTCCGTGAACGATTTTTAATGAATGGGGATTAAAAAAACTTAAAAAGTTTGCTTTTTCATCGGGAACTTCTAAAGAAAATAATAGCTCATATAGTCTTATTTCGATGTTAAGAGTTTGTTTTGCATCTATCCAATGCATCGTACTTTTTATTTTTCTTCTAAATAGTTCCCTCCCTGATTGACTTTTAGAGTCATATACTACACTAATTTCAATAATATTTCCAGTGGATTCCTTCAGTAATCCAGTTCCTTTTATGATATAAGCGTTTTTTAATCGTACAAAAGCGCCTATGCTTAAACGATGAAAATTTTTAGTTTCTTTTTCTTTAAAATCTTCTCTTTCAATATATATGATTCTTGAAATTGAAATTTTTCTTTTTCCTGCTTTTTGGTATTCTTTGTTATTTTCTACCTTAAACCATTCAATTTTATCGTCAGGATAATTTTCAATAACAAGCTTTATTGGATTCATAATAACCATTACTCTAGTAACTATTTTATTTAGTTGTTCTCTTATGCTAAATTCTAATAGTGATAGATCAATAACATTTTCTCGTTTTGAAAGACCTATGCGATGGCAAAATTCACGTATACTTTTTGCCGTATAGCCTTTTCTTCTAAACCCGCTAATAGTAGCTATCCTTGGATCTTCCCAATCTTCTACTATTCCATTCTTCATCAGAATATGGATTTTGCGCTTGCTCATAATAGTATTACTTAAATTTAGTCTCGAAAACTCTATTTGTTTAGGGATTTCTTTTTTTTTCATATTATTTAAATACCATTCGTAAAGAGGCCGGTGATTCACAAATTCTAGTGAGCAGAGTGAGTGCGATATTTTTTCTATCAAGTCTACTTGACCATGCGCCCAATCATAAGTTGGGAAAATATACCATATTTTTTTAGTTCTTTGATGACAAACTTTTAATATTCGAAACATAATTGGATCACGCAAATTCATATTTGGTGATTTCATATTTATTTTTGCACGGAGAACGCCTTCCCCTTCTTCAAATTTTCCATCTTTCATCTTTTTAAATAAACCCAAACTTTCATCTTTGGGTCGATTTCTATATGGGCTATCAATTCCTTCTTCGCACGGTGTTTTTCTCTGTTTCAGTATGATAGCTTGGTTTTGTTCGTCTATATAAGAGTTTCCTTCTTTGATAAATTGGAAAGCCCATTTATAGAGTTTTTCAAAAAAATCAGACGCATAAGATTCTTTATTCCAAAAAAAATCTAGCCATTGAATATCATTTTTTATTTTGTTGATGTAGACATTTTCTTCTTGATTTGGGTTAGTATCGTCGAATCTTAAGTGAACGAAAGTTTTATACTTATTAGCTAATCCGAAGTTCAAACATATTGACTTAGCGTGTCCTAAATGAAGAAATCCGTTTGGCTCAGGTGGAAAACGGAAACGAAGTTTTTCTTTTGGAAGACCTTTATTAATCTCTTCTTGAATAAGGTCTTCAATAAAATTGATGGATATCTTGGATTCGATCATAAATTTAATTTATAAACTTTTATTTTTTACTTTTATAGATCGTCTATATAAAAATGAATGACGGGAATTGTTCTTAATTGGTTTCTTAGATTTTTACCAAGAATATTTCTGTAATGTATAGATTTTTTTTTAATATTTCTTAACATTTTGTTCTTATCTATTTTAGGAAAAAAACTTAGATAAAGTTTGGCATTTCCTAGATTCGTATTGATTAATACTTGGCTTATACTAATAATTCTCCCTTTATCGCTAGTATCAAGAAGAAAAATCTTCGCCATCTCTCTTTTTATTAAAGAAGAGATTTTTTTGTTTCTTATACTTTTTTCCATGTATTAAAATAAAGATTGGAGTAAAATAGTTTAATTTAATTTTTCTTAATATTGTATAAAGTAGGTCTCATAGCTTAGATGGATAGAGCATCTGACTTCTAATCAGAGGGTCACAGGTTCGAGTCCTGTTGAGATCACTAAATAACGATATTTAAATAAGACCTGAAAATTATGTATTGGACATTAGAATTAGCTTCTTTTCTCGAAGACGCTCCGTGGCCAGCTAACAAAGAGGAGCTTATAGATTATGCAATCAGAAGTGGATTGCCTTTAGAAATAATTGAAAATCTTCAAGAGTTAGAGGATGATGGTGAAATTTACGATTCAATAGAAGATATCTGGGAAGATTATCCATCGCAAGAAGAATTCTTTTTCAACGAGGATGAATATTGATTGATGAGTCTTTAAGGGGGGAGGGGGAAACAAATATAGTTGAAGCAAAGCGGTAGAATAGAAAATGAGATAAAAAAATCGATAGTATTAGTATGGTATCTGAGATTTGCGTAAAATATGAAGGCGTCTTATTATAATTAAGAGATGAAAAATAAATAATTCTATCGGTTGTTAATTCTTTTAGAAGGTCCAGAAAGTTAAAAGATTTCATATAAATATAATTGAAAAGAGTTCAAAGTAATAGGCGGAAAAATGGTAGATACCGTATATCTATCACTTATTCTTGAGAAACAGGATTGAAGGATTGAAGGATAATAAACTTATATTATTTTATAAATGAATCAATATCACCATTCATTACAGCCTCTATATCATTAGTTTCATATCCTGTACGCAAATCTTTCACTAGTTTATAAGGATGCATTACATAATTTCTAATTTGTGACCCCCACTCAGTTTTTTTTTTTTTTGCTTCAATTTCATTTCGTTTAGCTTTTCTTTGTTTCATTTCTATTTCAAATAGCTTAGATTTTAATAGTTGTAGTGCCTTTTCTTTGTTTTTATGCTGTGAACGCTCGTCTTGACATTCTACAACAATTCCTGATGGTAAAT
>CAXTRI010000001.1:0-15231 GCA_964246735.1 uncultured Flavobacteriales bacterium | reverse complement strand
TCTAAAAGTCTCCCGTTTGATCTCATTATTATGAATTTTTATTGAAATTTCGTCATCTACTAAAGGATCGACGTTTACAGAGGCAAAAGAAGTTTGCCTTCTTGAATTGCTATCAAAAGGTGAAACACGAACGAGTCGATGTACTCCATTTTCTCCCTTCAGTAAACCAAAAACATATTCTCCTTCTATTTCTAGAGTAACAGATTTAAAACCATGAATTTCACCAGGAATATAATGGATTACTGTAATTTTATAGTCCTTTTTTTTGCCCCACATTGAATACATCCGTAATAACATTGACACCCAATCACAGCTTTCCGTTCCTCCTGCTCCTGAAGCTATTTGCAATATAGCCCCTAGATTATCATTATCCTCAGAAAAAATATTCTCTCTCTCAAGATCTGAAATAATCTTTTTTGTCTTTTTGTATTGAAAATATATTTCTTCTGATGTTGCCTCCCCAATCTTAAAAAGCTCAAAGAGTAATTGTATATCTTCTGTATATGATTGTAATTTCTTAAAAAGCTCAGTACACTTTTTATTGGACTGTAGTATTTTCATCAATCGCTTAGCTTCTTTAGAATTAGTCCAAAAAGATGGATAATTTCTTTGTTCTTCTATCCTTGAGATTTGTAATTCTTTAGCTTCAATATCAAGGTATTTATGTAGAGCTTTTATCCGCTGAATGACTTCATTTATTTGCTCTTTTGATACCATAGCAGTATTTTCGTTAAAAGAACAAAACAATTTTAAGGATAGGCTTCACCTATTTCGATATAGGCCTTAATTTTCGTACGGCTTCTCCAACTTTCCAAAGCTCAGTTTCACTTAGTTCTTTAAGTTCTTCTTCTAGTTTTTTTCTATAATTTTCTTCACTATTAGCTTCTATCGTTCTTTTTGCCTCATTACCTAAAGTAATTTCCTTATATAGTGACTTAAATACAGGCAGAGTCGCATCTCTGAACTTTCTCCACCAATCTAAAGCCCCTCTTTGAGCTGTAGAAGAGCAATTAGCATACATCCATCCCATCCCATTCTCTCCAATAAGAGGCATTAAACTTTCCGTAAATTCTTCTACCGTTTCATTAAAAGCCTCAGAAGGGGAGTGCCCATTATCCCGTAGTACTTGGTACTGCGCAGAAAATATACCTTGGATAGCTCCCATTAAAGACCCTCTTTCTCCTGTTAAATCTGAAAAAACTTCGGTTTTAAAACTGGTCTGAAAGAGATATCCAGATCCTATTCCCATACCTATTGCTAAAGTCTTTTCTTGTCCCTTCCCAGAAGCATTCTGATAAATCGCATAGCTCGAATTAATCCCTTTTCCTTTTAAAAATAATCTCCTTACGCTAGTCCCCGAACCTTTAGGCGCTACTAAAAATATGTCTATTTCTTTTTGAGGGTAAATTCCAGTTTGAGCTTGAAAAGTAAGTCCAAAACCATGAGAAAAGTATAATGATTTACCTTTAGTTAGATATTTCTTTACACGAGGCCATACAGCAATTTGCCCTGCATCAGATAATAAGTTCATTATTAAAGTTCCTCTTGATGCGGCTGCTTCCAGATCAAATAGACTTTTACCTTCTACCCATCCATCTTTTAAAGCTTTATTCCAGGAAGGCGAATTTTTTCTCTGTCCTACTATAACTTCAAACCCATTGTCTTTTAGATTAAGAGCTTGTCCAGCCCCTTGAATTCCATAACCTAAAACTGCCATTATCTCATCCTTCAGTAGTTTTTTCGCTTTTTTTAATGGAAATTCATCACGAGTAATAACCGATTCTTCAATAGGTCCAAATTGAATTTTCATATGATAAATATAAAATCTTTTATATAAAATCTTTTCTATACACCATTTTACTGATATCTGGCGGTACCCAAATTAAATCTACTGATTCTCCAGGAACTAAAATAGGGAAAACATTCTCTTCTTTTTCGATAACAACTTCTAAAAAATAAGCACTAAGATTAATGGGTTCCAGCATTTCCTTTACTACCTTAAATAAAAGGTTTCTTTTTAAAATTTTTTTAGATTCTATTCCATAAGACTTCGCCAATTGAAAAAATTTTGGATTTCTGAGGCTTGTAGAAATATACCTTCTTTCGAAAAAGAGTTCCTGCCATTGTCTTACCAAGCCTAAAAAACTATTGTTAATCAATAGTAATTTTATAGGAAGTTTGTTTTGCAAGTACGTTCCAAATTCTTGGAAAATCATTTGAGCCCCTCCATCCCCAATTATACAAAGAATTTTTCTATCTTTTAAGGCAAAGAGAGTCCCAATAGCAGCAGGAATAGAAAAACCCATCGTCCCTAATCCACCAGAAGTCAGTTGACTGTTACTATAGGAAAAGTAAAAATATCGGGTGTTAAACATTTGATGTTGTCCAACATCAGTCGCCAAAATTGCATCTTTATCTTTAATCAAATTTAAACAATTAATTACCTCTCCCATAGATATTACATCATTATTATCGTATAAATCTCTGATTATAATTTTTTCTTCACACTTTTTTGCTTTATAAAAAACATCTATCCATATTTTTTTCGTAGTTTTTCGTATATTATCTGTAATAATTGGTAACCTTTCCTTACAATCTCCTACTACAGATAGATGACAATGAAGAAGTTTTCCCATTTCACTATAATCTATATCGAGTTGAATAATTTTTGCTTGTCTTGCGAATTTGCAAATATTACCAGTGACCCGGTCATCTAAACGCATCCCCACAGACATTAGTACATCGCAATGATTGGTAAGTAAGTTATTGGAATATCCTCCATGCATACCTAATACACCAATGAAAAGAGGATGATTATTATCTATAACGTCAATACCTAAAATAGTAGTTACTACAGGTATATCTGCTTTCTCTATAAATTTTTTAAATTCTTCATCAGAATTGGATAATCCAATACCTTGGCCTATTAAAACCAAAGGTTTTTTTGACGAATTTATAATTTGATAATACTTTTCTATTACTATTTCAAAGTTAGTAACCGTAAATAAACAGTAACGATCGAATTTAGAATATTCAACATTATATTGAGACGCCTCAAATAAAGACTTCTTATGTTGAGCGTCTTTTGAAATTTCTATGAGAACTGGAGAATTACGTCCGTCAGAAGCTAGAGCAGAAGCCTTTTGCAAAGAAATTCCAATATCTTGAGTTAGAAGTATTTGTGTATTCCATTTTGTAATAGTTAATGATATATCAATAATATTGTTTTCTTGAAAAGAATTTTGTCCTAAAAAATGTGACTCTACTTGACCGCAAATACACAGAATAGACGTACTATCTGTAAAAGAATCTGATAAACCAGTAATAAAATTTGTAGCACCTGGACCTGAAGTACCGATACTTATTCCTATCTTTCTCCTTTTACTTCCTCTTGAAAATCCTTGAGCAGCATGGATAGCTCCTTGTTCATGTCGCGAAAGTATATGAAAAATATGCTCAGAATAACGTTGAAGTGAGTCATAAATTGGCATAACAGAACCTCCAGGATATCCAAAGATATACTCCACACCTTCTATTATAAGATGTTTCACTAGAATATCATTCCCATTTTTAAATTTTATCTGTAACACATCCATCAGAAGCTGATGAAACAATTTTTGCGTATTTGTAAAGATAACCTGATGATACTTTTAAATTAGGTGATTTCCATTTTTTTTTTCGATCATAAAGGTCGAGATTATCAACTTCTAAAGTAATACTATTTCTTTTTGAGTCTATTGTTATAATGTCTCCATCTTTTACCAACGCAATTTCACCGCCTTCTTGGGCTTCTGGAGAAATATGTCCTACTACAAATCCATGTGATCCACCAGAAAAACGACCATCAGTAATTAATGCTACTTTTAAACCTGCTCCAATAATATAAGCTGTTGGTTTTAGCATCTCAGCCATTCCTGGCCCTCCTTTTGGTCCGACATACCTTATTACTATAACTTTTCCAGTAATAATCTTATTCGCTAAGATAGCTCTATTAACCTCTTCTTCTGAATCAAATACACTAGCCACTCCTGAAAAACTTAGGCCTTCTTTTCCAGTTATTTTAGCTACCGATCCTTTTTTAGAAATATTTCCATAGAGGATAAGAAAGTTACCGGATTTTCTTATAGGATGATGCAAAGGATAAATTATTTTCTGATCAAATGAAATAGGTTCTACGTTTTCAAGATTTTTACCAATGGAATTACCGGTGACGCTCATACAATCACCATTTAAAAGTCCTTCATTTAGTAAATATTTCATTATAGCAGGAATTCCTCCAATAGCATAAACATCCTCCATTAAAAAATTACCACTAGGTTTAAGATTTCCAATAAACGGCACTTTATTATTAATAGGTTGAAAGTCTTCGATAGAAAGATCAATGAAAGCAGTTTTAGCTATAGCTAAAAGATGTAAAATAAAATTGGTCGAACCTCCGAGAGCAATAGTTAAAGTAATTGCATTAATTAATGAAGATTTAGTAATAATTTGTTTGGGGACTAAATTAGTATACAATATTTTCTCTATAGCTGACCCAACTTTATCGCATTCTTTTTCCTTTTCAGAAGATATAGCTATGGAAGAGGAAGAATAAGGTAGAGTCATTCCCATTGCTTCTAAGGAACTCGCCATTGTATTTGCTGTATACATTCCTCCGCATGCTCCAGCTCCTGAACACGAACGTTGAATAATTTCCTTATACTCCTTATTAGAAATCTTTTTCATATTTCTTTTTCCTAAAGCCTCAAAAGCACTGACAATATTTAGCTTATTACCTAGAAAACTTCCTGAAGCAATACTTCCTCCATAAACAATAAGAGAAGGCCTGTTGATTCTTAGTAGAGCCATTAAAACCCCAGGCATATTCTTGTCACATCCAGGAATAGCAACGACAGAATCGTAATGTTGTGCATGAACTACTGATTCTATACTATCAGCGATAAGTTCTCTTGATGGGAGAGAATATCTCATTCCATCAGTCCCCATAGCGATTCCATCACTCACACCTATAGTAGAAAATTGAAAGGCTACTAAATCTTGCTTTTGTATTGATTTTTTGATACTGTCACCCAATGCTCTTAAATGCATATTACAAGGGTTTCCTTCGTACCAATTACTAACAATTCCTACTTGTGCCTTATGGAAATCATCTTCTTTTAAACCTGCTGCATAAAGCATAGATTGAGCAGCTGGACAGCTCGGATCTTGGGTAATATGTTTGCTGAAACGATTTGTTTCGAAATGATTCATTCATAAAGACCTCTTCCGAAGGAAAAACTTATTAAAGTTAGCGGTCTAAAGTTAGCGGTCTGGAGTTAGCGTTAGCGGTCTGGACGAGAATCGAACCCGTGGCATTATGCTTGACAGACATACATTCTAACCACTGAATTACCAGACCAATTTAAGGGAATTTCTCTTCTATCCAATTGATTAAATCAGATTTCGATGATATTCCTACTCTTTTTGCTCTTTTTTTTCCTTTTCTAAATAAAATCAAAGTAGGTATATTTCTTATTCTAAATTCAGACGAAGTATCATAATTATCATCGACATTTAGTTTCACTATTCTTAATTTTCCATCATATTTATTTGAAATATCATCGATAATATGCGATAGTGTATTACAAGGAGAACACCAAGGAGCCCAAAAATATACTAAAACTGGGATAGATGAAGATAGTACGATAGCTTTAAAATCTTCATACTTTACTTTCATAAAAGTAATAGAGTTTTATCCTTCTTTATCATTTCGAATGATAAAGGATGAAGAATACTAACTTTTCTTACCCCTTTTTTTAATGCATAAAAAGCATTTTCAAGTTTCGGTATCATACCATTATTTAGTAATTTAAAATTGAAAAAGTTTTCAATATATATTTTTGTATAGTAAGAATTTGAATCATTTAAATCTCTTAATAACCCTTTTTTTTCAAAGCAATAATGCAAGTAGATTTCTTCTATCTCATTCATGGAAATAGCAATATAAGAGGCAATTGAATCAGCATTTGTATTAAGCAATTGACCTTTAGCATCATGTGTAATTGCACAAAAAACTGGAACATAATTCAATTGGATTAGTGAATATAAGTCCTTAATATTAACGCTTTCTTTATTAAAATCCCCTACATAACCATAATCAATAGATTTCACATAACGACGAATTGAACAGATAAAATTTCCATCAGCTCCTGAAAATCCGACAGCCTTAGCCCCAAATCCTTCTAAACGAACCACAAGTTCCTTATTAATCAAACCAGCAAAGCTCATTATTAAGATTTCAAGTGTTTTAATATTAGTAATACGACGACCTTCTACTATTTTTGGAAAAATCCCTAATCTTTTTGATAATATGCTCGCATAACTTCCGCCACCATGAATAAGAATTTTAGAACCACGTAAATTATGAAATCTTTTAAGGAAGGTATCTAATAAAAATTCATCTTCTATAACTTTTCCTCCTATTTTAACCACATGTAACATTAGAGATTCTTTAGAAGAGTTTTAAATACAGCTTGATTGGAAAATATACGATTTTCAGCTTCATATAACACTAACGAAGAATCCAAAACTGCGTCTTCAACAATTAGATTTCTACGGGCTGGTAAACAATGCATAAACTGTACACGATTACTAATTTTTTCTGTAGCAATTATCCATTCATGATCCATTGATAATATTTCTCCGTAATGCTTATTGCTACTCCAATTCTTTGCGTAAATAAAATCTGCTTCTTTAAAGGCTTCGTTCTGGTTATAAAAAATATGTGCTCCATTAATAAACTTATCATCGAGTTCATATCCTTTTGGATGCGTAAGAACTAAATCTGTATATCCTAATTTAGTTATACACTGAGCAAAAGAATTAGCTACGGACTGTGGCAAAGATATAAGATGAGGGACCCAAGTTAAAACAACTTTCACCCTCTCTTTTTTAGGCTTAAATTCTTCTATAGTTAAAGCGTCGGCTAATGATTGCAAAGGGTGTAAAGTAGCGCTCTCTAAACTTACTACTGGCACAGTAGAATAATATTGTATTTGTTTTAAAAAATATTCATTAAGATCATATATTTTGTCTTTAAAATTAGGAAAAGTTCTAACTGCCAATAAATCACAATATAAGCTCATCACGCCTATTGCTTCTTTAATATGTTCTTGAGTTTTTTTCATAACGACTCCATCGCTCATTTCAATTTTCCAAGAATCTTTCTCTATATTTAGTACCCAAGTCTCACATCCTAAAAATTTAGCTGCTTTTTGACTACTTAAACGAGTTCGTAAACTTGCATTAAAAAAAATAAAACCAATTGTTTTATTCCTACCGACATGTTTAAATAGAGAAGGGTTCTTTTTAATAAATAAGGCTTCTTTTACTAACGTGATTACATCAATACCAGAAAAATTTAAAAATTGTTTCATTGAAAAAATAACTGGTCCAATCTTTTATTTGGAGTTTTTTCACCATGAAAGCGGTTATAAAAGTTTTTGCTAAACGCACATTTGTTAATAAAGGAATATTAAAATCTAAAGATGCACGACGTATAATATAATCCTTGGAATATAAGTCATTTTTAATTATTTTTTTAGGTAAATTAATAATTAAATCCAACTTTTTAAAGAAAATTTGAGTTTCATCCGAAAAATTGAAGTAATGAGAAGGTAAATTATAGTGAAGAAAGAACGGATGAATTTCCTCAGTAGAGAAAATAGTATACCCATTATTAATCAATAATTTACAAACTTCTCGTAAATAATAATTCACATAAACAAAATCACCCGATATCAAAATGTTTTTCATTGGTATCCTATAGCCTACCGCTATCATTGCTTTGATAAACGCCTCATCTAAATTTCTTCCTAAACACCCAACTTCGCCTGTAGAAGTCATATCTACGCCTAAAACAGGATCAGCTCCTCGTAAACGAGAAAAGGAAAATTGAGACGCCTTAATTCCAACATGTTTCAAATAGAAAAAATATGGTAAAGGGTGTTGGTGTTGGTGTTGGTGTTGGTGTTGGTGTTCTTGTTTTTTAGAAAGTACAGTAAACTTTTCTACTAAAATAGAGGTAGAAAAGTTGACCATATTAAAGCCTGAAATTTTTGAAACAAAAGGAAAAGATCTTGAAGCTCTTAGATTGCATTCTATAACTGATAGAAGCTTTTCTTTTAGAAGAAATTGAATATTAAAAGGGCCTGAAATATGAAAATATTCAGCGATTTTTTCGGCAATTTGTTTCGCTTCTTTCATCGAGGAAAGGTTTATAGTTCTTGAAGGATAGATCAATGTGGCATCTCCTGAGTGCACTCCTGCAAATTCTACATGTTCTGAAATGGCATGATATAAAATACTCCCTTTATCTGCAATAGCATCTAGTTCAATTTCCTTAGCATTTTCTACGAACTTGCTTACAACTACCGTATGATTTGGAGAAATAAAAACAGCTTCTTTCAGATAGGCCTCTAGTTCTTTAATGTTGAAAACTACGTGCATAGCGGCTCCTGATAAAACATATGAAGGTCTAATTAGCACTGGAAAACCTACTACCTTTACAAAATGAAGAATGTCTTTCAGATTTGACAGTTCTCGCCACATAGGCTGTTGGATTCCTAAAATATCCAGTACTTTCGAAAACTTATAACGATCTTCTATTCCATCGATAGACAGAGAAGAAGTACCTAAGATTTTATTTCCTGTATAAAACAATTTCAAAGCTAAATTGTTTGGTATTTGGCCTCCCAGTGAAACATTGGTCCCAATAGGACACTCATTTTCAAGGATATCAACAACACGTTCGAAGCTAAGTTCCTCAAAATATAAACGATCACATGAATCAAAATCTGTACTTACAGTCTCTGGATTACAATTAATCATTACTGATATTATTTTTTTTGTTTTTTTATTATTTATCGTCAATATAGACTGAACACAACACCAGTCAAATTCAACGCTACTACCAATACGATAAACACCCGATCCTATAATTACTATAGATTTCTTATCATTTTTTTTATAATCAATGTCCTGTTGAGATGCGTGGTAACTCAGATATAAATAATTAGATTTTGCTGGAAATTCTGCAGACATTGTATCAATCTTACGTGTAAATGGTAAAAGACCTATGATTTTTCTTATCTTTCTTATTCTTATGGAACCTTTTTCAAGATTATATTGTAATAGCATTGCTATTTGTCTATCGGAAAATCCTTGTCTTTTTGCAATATATAACCACTCTTCAGGAAGATATTTTTTTTTTTTATAAGAACTCAAGATTTCTTTTGTTTGAAAAATATTTCGTAACTTGTAAAGAAACCAAGGATCAATATTAGTGATATAGTATAATTGTTCAATTGACCGACCTGAATTAAAAGCTTCTTCAATGGCTTCGATTCTACTATCAGAAGGAATACGTAATCTTTCTACCGTTGTTTTATTATATTTTGGTGGGTTTATAAATCCTTCTAAACCAATATCTAGCATGCGTAATCCTTTTTGAAAAGCTTCTTCAAAAGTCCCCCCAATTGCCATAACTTCTCCTACACTTTTCATGCTGCTTCCTATTTTATTATCTACCCTATAAAACTTTTTAAAGTCCCATCGAGGAAACTTTAATACTACATAATCTAACGTTGGTTCAAAAAAAGAGGATGTATGTTTTGTAACGGCATTTTTAAGTTCATGTAAACCTAACCCTAAAGATAGTTTAGCGGCGACAAATGCTAAAGGATAGCCTGTAGCTTTAGAAGCGAGAGCGCTTGAACGAGAAAGACGTGCGTTGATCTCAATTACACGGTAATCTTCTGAAATAGGTGATAAAGCAAACTGGACATTACATTCTCCTATGATATCAAAAGCATGGGCAATCTCAATAGAGACTTTTCTAAGTTTTTGAGATTCAAAATCAGTAAGAGTTTGGGAAGGAGCAACTACAATACTTTCTCCTGTATGTATTCCTATTGGATCTATATTTTCCATATTACAGACTGTAATAGTATTACTAAATTTATCTCTTACTACCTCATATTCTATTTCTTTCCACCCCTTTAAAGACTCTTCCATAAGAATTTTAGAGGCATGTACTAACGCCGTATCCACTAATATATCTAACTCTTTTGCATCATTAGCAAATCCGCTTCCTAAGCCGCCGAGAGCATAAGCCACTCTAATTATTAATGGAAAACCTATTTCTTTTACTCCTTCTATAGCTTCCTTACGTGATTTTATAGATTTGTTACGAGCAGTAATTATTTCTAGACTATTAAGTTTAGATGTAAATTTCTCCCTAGATTCGGAATCAATAATATCTTCAATATTTGTGCCTAAAACTTTAATCGAATATTTTTTAAGTATTCCTCTCTCAAAGAGCTGTATGCCACAATTTAAAGCCGTTTGTCCCCCAAACCCTAATAAAATTCCTTGAGGTTTTTCTTTCTCAATAACGACTTCGACAAAGTCTTGGTAAATTGGCAAAAAATAAATTTTGTCTGCAACTCCGTCCGAGGTTTGAACAGTAGCAATATTGGGATTAATGAGAATAGTTTCAAAACCTTCTTCTCGACACGCTTTGAGTGCCTGGGTCCCAGAATAATCAAATTCACCCGCCTCTCCAATTTTCAAAGCCCCTGATCCGATAAGAAGAATTTTTTTCAAAATTTTTTAAAATAATGAATACGTTGAACAAACCAATCGAATAAAAAATCGGTATCTCTTGGACCTCCTGCTCCCTCTGGATGAAATTGAACTGAGAAAAATGGTTTAGTTTGATGAATCATGCCTTCACAAGAACTATCATTAAGGTTTCTAAAAAAAACTAACCATTCTTTTGGTAAGGTTTTCTCGTCAATCACAAACCCATGGTTTTGGGATGTTATAAAACCATGGACACTCCCTTCTATTAAGACTGGTTGATTGTGACTTCTGTGTCCAAAAGTTAGTTTATAGGTCTCTCCTCCTGCTGCCAAAGCCAATAACTGATTTCCTAAACAAATGCCAAAAATTGGTGCTTCTTTGCTTAAAACATAACGCAAATAATTAATAGGTTTTTGATATATTTTGGGATTTCCAGGACCATTTGAAAGAAAAAGCCCATCATAATTTACTAAACGAAAATCGTAATCCCACGGTACTCTAACTACAATACATTTTCTGCTGATTAAAGCAATCAAAATCTTTGTTTTTACTCCAAAATCTACAAGTAATACCCTGTATTTTCCATTACCATAAATTGTTTTTTTCTTTATACAGACCTGTGATGCTAGATTTTCTTTATTGCAATTATAAAATGGAATGTCTTGGTAAAAAATGATCTTCCCTAACAAAGATCCTTTTTTACGTAACTTTTTTGTTAATGCTCGCGTATCTATTCCATAAACACCTGGAATATTATTTTTTTTTAACCAAAATGAAATATTATATACCATTCTCCAATGATTAGGAGAATGAGAATAGTCTGAGACTATAAGTCCATTTATCTGGATACTCTCTGATTCATATAAAGCTTCCATAGAGAAATTTTCTTCTGGTATTCCATAGTTTCCTAATATGGGGGATGTATAAACCAATATTTGTCCTTTATGGGAGGGATCTGTAAGACTTTCTGTATAACCAGTCATCGCAGTATTAAATACTACCTCTCCTGAAGTAGAAATAGTTGCGCCAAAATGTAACCCTTTAAATTGTGTACCGTCTTGAAGAGCTATAAGAGCTCTGTGTTGCTTATAAATCATTTTCAATGATCGCTAGTGCATTTTGTAATTTGTCAATAAAAAATTGTATTTCCTTTTCAGAAATATTTAAAGGAGGGAGTAAACGTAAAATTAATGGATTAGATGCATTTCCTACAAAGACGTTTTCAGTATAAAGTAGGGAATGCTTAAGTGAGAATACAGGAAATTCAAAATGAATCCCTAGCATTAAGCCACATCCACTAATATTTTTAATTTGAGGTATTTTTTTTAAGTATTCTATTGATAGAAACCCTATCGATCTAACATTTTCGATAATTTCTTCTTTTTTAATCACTTCCAAGACCGACAATGCTGATATACAAGCTAAAAAATTTCCACCGAAAGTCGTTCCTAACATTCCGTAAAAAGCCTTAAATTTAGGAGAGATAAGTACCCCTCCTACTGGAAACCCATTTCCCATACCTTTCGCAATAGTAATCAAATCTGGGCGAATATTAGCTGCTTGATGGGTAAAAAAAGAACCACTTCTCCCATATCCGCTTTGAATTTCATCAAGAATCAGTGGAACATTATATCTACTACAATTATTTGCTAGTTTTTTAAGGAAGTCAATTCCAGGAGATACAATTCCTGCTACTCCTTGGATACCTTCAGAAATCACCGCACATACGCCTCCTGCTTGAAGTTCTGTGAGTAATAAGGCCTCATCTCCGTGCTCTAAAAAAACACGAGAATTCATATCATTAATAGGTGTAATTATTTTATTATTATCTGTAATAGATAGAGCTGCACTTGTTCGACCATGGAAAGACCCTTTAAAAGCTATTACTTTTTTTTTTTCTTTATGAAAAGAGGCAATTTTCAAAGCATTTTCTATTGCCTCAGCTCCTGAATTACATAAAAAAAAGTGATAATTTTCATATTCTGAAAAAGATCCTAATTGTTCTGAAAGAGCCTTTTGTTTTGTCATTTCAACAATATTAGAATAATACCCAATTTTCGAAAGCTGCTTTTTTAAAGGATTAAAATATCCTAGATGACTATGTCCGATAGAAATAACAGCATGTCCTCCATAAAAATCAAGGTAGGAGTTTCCTCTAGTATCAAAAAGAAACGTCCCATATCCTCTTTCTAAACTAATAGATAAAGTTGGGTAAACTTTGAATAGGGACATTTATTAAATTTTATTAAATTGCAAGCGACTTTAACTCCAATCCGGAAGTTTCTTTATATCCATACATCAGATTTAGATTTTGAATTGCTTGTCCTGAAGCTCCCTTTATTAGATTATCAATTATACTACTTATAATTAAAAACCCGTTTTCCTTGTCAATATGCAATAGACATTTATTCGTATTTATAACTTGTTTTATATGTAAAGGATTCTCTGAGAGATGGGTAAATGGATGGTCCTTATAAAAGTTCTTGTAAATATCTTCAATCTCCATCAAAGATATTGAAGAACGAATATAAATAGTTGCAAAAATCCCTCTGGTAAAATTGCCTTTATAAGGAGTAAAAAAAATTCGTTGTTGAAAATTTCTTTGTAAGAACTTTATATTCTGATAAATTTCTTTGATGTGTTGATGGGTAAAGACTTTGTAAGAAGAGATATTATTTGAACGAAAATTAAAATTACTATGTTCATTTATAGTACTTCGCCCCCCTCCACTTGATCCTGTAATTGCGCTAATATGAATATCATCTTTAAGTAAAGCCATATTTGCTAATGGTAAAAGAGCTAATTGTATTACTGTAGCGAAACACCCAGGATTAGAAATATTACGCGCTTTTTTTATCCTATCCCTATTTAACTCTGATAAACCATAGATAAATTCTCGGCCACTTGAATAGTTTAAAAGTCTTAAATCATTACTTAAATCAATGATTGATGTTTTATATGAAATAGAATTTAAAGTATTTTTAGAGTTATTACTCCCTAAACATAAAAATACTACCTCAACATCATCTAAATTTTCAGTAAAAAAAATATTAGTATCCCCAACTAAATCTTTGTGTATTTTTGTTATAGGAAAGCCTCCTTGAGATCTACTCACAACACTTGAAATATTTACTTTTGGATGATTAAGTAATATACGTAAAAGTTCTCCTGCAACATAGCCAGAACCTCCTAATAATCCTATTTTAATCATTATGAATTTTTATTGTATGATACATCTTCATTTGTTTTCCATACAATTTTATAAATCCTTTAGCATCCTCAGCTGCCCAATCCTCATTTACTTCTCCATATTTTTCATTTTGAGATTGCAAAATATCATAAATTGATTTTACTCCTATCAGTTCAAATCGATAGGGAGATAATTTTATAACTACCTCTCCGCTAACACGTCGTTGTGTATCTTTAAAAAATGCTTCTATATTACGCATAATAGGATCAAGATATTGGGCCTCATGTAAAAGCATCCCATACAAATTGCTAAGTTGTTCTTTCCAATAAATCTGCCATTTAGTTAAAATATGTTTCTCTAACAATTGATGTGCTTTAATAAGAATTATAGCTGAGGAAGCTTGAAAAGCTACTCGCCCTTTAATCCCAATCATAGTGTCTCCGATATGAATGTCACGCCCAATTGAAAATTTTGAGGCAGTTTGTTCTAACTTTACAATATTATTTACTGTATAAGATTTCTCTCTATTTACAGAAATAAACTCACCTTCTTCAAAACCTAGTTGAATGTTTTTATTTTCCAAGTCCTGTAAATAATTCGGGAAACCATTTGATGGTAAATTTTCATCAGAAGTAAGAGTTTCTACTCCCCCTATAGTTGTCCCCCAAATTCCTTTATTTATAGAATAACGAGCTTTTGTCCATCTAATATCTACACCGTGCTCTTGTAAATAATTCATTTCTTCCTGTCTAGAGCATTGGTTATCTCTAATTGGACTGAAAATACGTTTATCTGGACAAAGTATTTGAAAAGCTATATCAAAACGAATTTGATCATTACCAGCGCAAGAACTTCCATGTGCTATTGCACTTGCATTAATATCATTAGTGTATTCTGCTATTTTAATTGCTTGAAAGATACGTTCAGAACTAACAGAGAGCGGATAGATATCATTTCTCAAGACGTTTCCAAAAATCAAATACTTAACGCAATTCTCATAATAAAAATGAGTAGCTTCAATGATTCGATGATATTTAGCGCCTATGCTATAGGCATTTTCCTCTATCTTTTTCAATTCTAGCTTACTAAAGCCCCCTGTATTAACTAAGGCTGTATATACTTCATAACCTTGGTCTTTTAAATACTGAAGGCAATAAGAGGTATCCAATCCTCCACTATAAGATAGGACTATTTTCTCTTCCAAAATGTTTTTTTGTTCAAACAAAAAAGCAGTACAGTAGCACATTTTACTATTATTTAGTGTTAGTATTGTATAATTTTTACAACTTATACAAGAATTCCAAAACCTAGAACTACGAGGAAGGTCTAAAAAAGAAACTGGGTTAAATTGTTTTTCAATATTTAACCTTAAAATTTCAGGAGTAGTACTAATACTAAAAAGATTAGCAATTGGAAAC